>JACUTP010000013.1 GCA_014859785.1 Candidatus Methanoperedentaceae archaeon
GCCATAGAATATGTCTCATTTCTTATTTTATTTTGCCTGTTCCTTTCAATTCCCGCACAGCCTCCGCAACCCCTGCACCGTGCTCACCCTCTGTAACCATATCAGCAACTGCCTTTAATGCAGGATGTGCGTTGCCAACAGCCACACCGAAACCCGAAACTTCCAGCATCTCGATATCATTTGATGAATCGCCCATTGCCACAAAATCCTTAACATCAATTCCCATCAATCCGGAAAGCCTTGTAAGCCCTGTAGCCTTGTTAATCTTCCTGGATTTGATATGAACTGCAAAACCCGTATCCACAACCTCGATATCAGAAAACCCTGACAGGATATCTCTTGCTTTTTCCACATCAAAATCCCGGCGCAGGGCAATCTCTGTTTTCCTGTTCTCATAGTGGTCAAGCTTCTCAACAGGAAAATGTCCGAGCAGGTACGAAAAGGCTTTCTCGCATCTCTCCACGTGGGATGTGTCATACTCAACCCTGCCGCACTCGACAACACCGCCGTTTTCAGCAATAACAATACCAGTAGTCCCCAGAAGTATTGAAACTGCACGTGCAAAACACAGCACGTTTCCAGTGGCAATTACCACAGGAACATCAAGGCTGCGAAGCGCCTCAACAGCCCTGCAATCAATACTCCTGTCACTGAACGTAATCGTCCCGTCAACATCAACAACGACAGCCCTGAATACCATACCAATGATCCAGGAGCTCAGTCCTTAAGCCCTTCCGGTGTCACGGAAAATATAGCTTCACCCTCAGGCAGGTTAGGTGAATCAACGAGCCGTGCAATCCTCTTTTCACCTTTGGATTTCCTCAGGTACAGCCTGAATGTCGCCGTATGCCCCACGATATGTCCGCCAATAGGTTTTGTGGGGTCGCCAAAGAAAGCATCAGGCTTTGACATTACCTGGTTCGTGGCAAGAATAGCTGCATTATACAGGTTTGCGAATTTCAAAAGACCATGCATGTGCTTGTTGAGTTTCTGCTGCCTGTCAGCAAGTGTGCCGCGCCCGACATACTCTGACCTGAAATGCGCTGTTAGTGAATCAACTACTAGAAGCTTAATCGGCTTATCCGTATCTTTTAACTTTTCCGCAAGGTCCATGGCTGTATCCACAAGCAGAATCTGGTGATTTGAATTATATGCCCTGCCGACATGGATGTTTTTCAGGAAATCTGCCACATCGTATTCAACACCGTTCTTTGCAGAAATCCCCTCCACCATCTGGGCGATTCTTTCAGGACGGAATGTGTTTTCAGTATCAATATAAATCACAGAGCCGCCAAGCCCTCCTTCCTCCACAGGCAGCTGGGCATTAACAGCCATCTGCTGGACAACCTGCGTCTTACCAGAGCCGAATTCCCCGTAAAATTCTGTAATGGACTGTGTCTCAGCACCTCCGCCCAGAAGTTCATTCAGGGCTTCTGTTCCAAAGCTGAGTTTCCCCACAAGTTTCCGCCGCTCAAGTACCTGGTCACCGGTCTCAAACCCGCCGACATCAGCTGCCTCACGTGCCGCATTAATGATTTTCGAGGCGGTTGCCTCCCCGATTTCCGCAAAACCTGCGACTTCTGATGGTGATGCCACTGCAATTGCTTCAACCGAGTTAAATCCGGCTTCTTTCAGTTTCTCTGCTGTTGCGGGTCCAACACCCGGCAAATCCTCAATTTCTATTTTTTCTGTCATATTCCTTACTCCAGTGCACTTGTTGTTTTGAAGTTTGGTGCACAGTTCTTATCAAGGTTCCGGAATCATCCGGGATTGAGCACGGCGATTCCGTACTTTCATTATATCATATCAGGCACTACAAAGTTTTAAACCTTATTAAAGCGGGGTGAAAGTAATAAGTTAAAGGGAATCATTTCCTCAATATCCTGATTCCGGTTCTTGCCCCCGCGCTCAGCTCGACTTCCTCGTTCAAGCCGGATTTTGCAAAAGCATCGACAATACTTATCTCGCTTCCTATATCGAGTTCATTGACAATATCAGCATGCTCTCCCCACAGCGCAACCTTGATTCGTCCGGTATCATCTGATATGTATATATTCGCCACTTTGTTTTTTGTTCCATCCTGGCGTTCAAACTCACGTATATCATCAAGCCCGGAAACAAATCCTGTCACGCTGTAAGCAGAGTTAATCCCGATATCGGCAATCTGTGTAATGGTCTCGGAATATTCAACCTCTCTGTCGCTTCTGGTAATACTGCCTCCTGAACCTGTCTGGAGTTCGGTCTGGTTTGTAAACGTATTCTCGCGGGAGTATGCGTTTAATATTTCCACGCTGTCCCCCTCTCCGAATCCCGGGTCATCAGCCATTGAATCCCACAGTGTAACCCGGATTTTTCCGGTCTCATCACCCACTGCCACATTCCTGACCCGTCCTGTGTTCCCGTCCTTTCGCTGGAATGTCCTGATGCTTCCCATATCAATTACCTTGCAAATAAGGTTCAAGCCGTGCATTTCAGGTTTTATATCGCTGATTTTCGTGGGCTTTATATCAACAGCTACTTCCTCATCAATATGCCCGATATTTCCCCCGCTGCCTATACTTACTTCAGCACCTCGCTGCCCTTCCTTAACGTATCCTTTGATTTCAAGGCTCTGCCCGACCTTGATATCACCGATTTTAACAAGATCACAGGCTTCGTCCCACAGTGCAGCCTTAATCGAGCCTGTATCGTCGCCAAGTGTCAGGTTTACCACGCGCCCGGCACTTCCGTCATCGCGGGAAAACTCCCTTATGTCGCTGATTGACAATACCTTTGCAATGAATATGACATTCCCTTTATCAGGGGTTATGTCCTTTATTTTTGTTGTTATTGACTCGTTTACCCCCATTTCACTGCTCACAAGCAGTGCCGCGGTTTTCGAGTCACACAGACCGTTCATCGCTGTAACTTTTTCTTCTACTTTTTGCCTGAATTCATCGGCTGAAATTTTCCCTTCAAGCCGCCTGTAAACCTCTTCAATCTCTTCAAAATCGACCATAGAACTCTACAAAGGAATATTTGAATAAAAGGTTTATGGTTTAATGGATTTGTTTGAAATCAACGCATTAAAGTGAATTTTTTAAACATACAATATGTGATTTAATAAAAATATCTACACACCATATTTAATTTTAGTATTTTTTATCAAATGTTCTAATCTATCCATATCGTTTTGGCTAAGCATTTCTTTGTAAAGTTCATTCACTTGCCACAGCCCACTCCTTCTTATTTTAGATTTTGTTGAATTGTGACCCAACCAATTTTCTGATGGAGCGCACATTTCACACATGGAAATCGTTGAAATAAGCTTCGACTCCATATTCAACCTTTCAATCTTATCATTTATTTCAATAATTACAAATGACAAGTTTTCTTGAATATGTTTTGAAATCTTATTTTCAATTTCACTCTGAAAAACCCCATTTCTCAAATGTCCATATTCTGTTTTGTTTTTCTTTGTCGTAAAATCAATTTCCCAAATACTTTCATATGGATTTTGTTCAATATTTATAATACATCGACCTATGTTTTTCCTAAAAATACTTCGGTCTTTGTTTTCATTCATAAAATGTTGTTTTAGTCTTGACTTTAATTGGTTATCTCCAGTATGTGTTCCAATGCGTACAACTCTATCCAAATCAAAACACTTCTCACCATTTTCAAAGAGGACATATATCCCATTTTTCGGGATTGACCCCAAATCTTGTTCAAATGGAAAAGTAAATCTCCTCATGGAATTAAACCATTTATGTAAAATTTCACATTTTCTATTCATTTTAATTTAGTTGTTAGAAATCTTAGTTGCTCTCCGATTCTTAACCCTTTCATCGGAATATTGTATTTTTTTATCGACGGAATTAAATATTTTCTATATCTATCTCCTGCAAGAAAAATCACTTCGTCTTTTTCCAAATCGATTTCATTTTTCAATTCCGCAATAACTTTGTCAGACCAGTCTTTTAATTCAGACATACGCATATTATTTAATGTTAAATCGTATGGTTCAACAATTTCATTTAAACTTAATAGATGATATTTAGCCGATAAAATAAAAATCTTGTCAGGATTTAACATAAAAGCATATTTCAGATTTTTCTTGAAAAGTGGACTTATGTACAAATCTTGCGCCTTTGCTTGTTGATTTTGTTTTTTACTTACACACGATATTAATATAATTTTTTTCAAACTTAAACCCTTTTAATATTAAATTTTATAATATGTGTATTCTTTGAGATTATATAAATATTACGTTTCTTTTGAGGGTTTTTTATAAAAACTATTGCAACAGCAATTAAAGTATATGTTTGGGTGCTATTTTACAGGCATTTCTCTGTATTACAGATTATTCCCCACTGACAGAATACGTCACCATCTTCCTGTCCTGCATCAGGTCTTCAGGTGTATCTTCCACATCGACATGCACAGTTCCGTACTCCTCGTTCATCTCATCAATAATGGTCGGAAAGCCAGACCCCCTCATAAGTTCCCTGATAAGCACAGCCACGGGTCCGATTATCATATAGTTGCAGAACCATTTATGCAATATAAGGTCAACACCATTTCCCACATAATCCCTGAATGCATTCCTGTAATACATCTCGCTCTTGCAGCAGTCAAGATAATAAAGCTGGTACGGTTTCCGGTCATGGCTGTCAAGTCCTTCTTTCATGGCATCCGTGAAAAAATTCACGTCCTCACCCAGGCTCAGGTGTTTTCCGTATCCTGCATGTGTTTTTAAATAAACCATATCCTCATTTGCCAGTGTTTCGCCCCAGAGTTCCATCAGGTCGCCGTAGAAATTTCGCCCGTGTACAAGCCTTATGCATGCCCTGACTGTTGTGTTATTATAATCAAACAAGGCTTCATAAACCTCAAACCCGCCCCTGCTTCCTGTCAATTTAAGACCGATGTTTCGCAGTTTCAGCCTTGCCCCGAAAAAAACGCTGTAATCGTAATTTGCGCCCATGGGGTCAGGTCCGATAAGGAGGGTTGCGTTAAAAGTCCCGCTGCTAAATAGCATATCGTATTTCGGCGCTGTCCTGGGCTGCGGCGTCATAGGCTGACGTACTCCTGGTTTAATATAAATATAACGCTGTTAGTGACGGAATATCATGAAGGTAAAATACTCATGTCCCGAGGTCTTCAAAATAAAGATACTCCTGTGCATACCCGCAGTACCCACCGAAATAACGGCGGGCAAATCCTGCTATCGCCTCCTTCCTTTTGCTTTTTGTACCTGTTATGTGCCTGCCATAGTGAAGCTCCATTATCTTTTCGATATGCGTGTCAACCGGGAACGATTCGAGTTTCCCGAAAGCAAAAAGCAGCACACAGTCTGCTATCTTGTTTCCCACGCCGTGAATTTTTACAAGTTCCAGGCGCGCCTCTTCATACGACAGTTTTCCCAGCCTGTACAGGTCAAATTCCCCCTCTGCAACACGCGAAGCAATCTCAAGAACGCGGGATGAACGGAAGCCAAGCCTGCACTGCTGCATCTGGCATGTTTCAATCACTGCAAGCATTTCAGGCTCAGGGAATGAGTAATAACCGCTCCCTATCTCTTTCCCGAAACACTCGCACATGCGACTTATGGAATTTTTGATGTTGCGGATGGTGTTGTTGCTCGAACATATGTAAGATACAAGGCATTCCCACGGGTCCTGTCGTACAAGCCGCAGACCCCGGTATTTTCGAATAAGCGCATCCATCAGCGCGTCCCTGTTGATGGATTCGTATATTTTTACCATATCGTCATCAAGCCTGAAATATTCCCGGATGAAGTTCCTGTCAAGTATCGAGTCGATGATTAGCTCCTCGCGTTCCTGCTTTGCCCGAATTACGGCGCCGTTTACAACGCCTGTCCAGAGGTTGCCGTTTTTCTGCCACCTGAATACCTGTCCGCATGACAGGGTGTGATCGAGGTTGAAGTCCGGGGTGGTTATTCGGTACACAGTTATGGATACTTCGGTGATTTGAAATAGGTTATGGTTTTAAACCCAAAAGACAATAAAAACCCGATGAATTTCAGGACAAAGAATTTCCTCAGGAAAAGGTTCCAGGACTACTATAATAGCACCGACCTTGCCATGCCCCACGACTTCATAAGACGGGAATGGGGTTTTATCTTTTTTGACCAGATGCCTGAAGTGGTAATGCGCCGCCACAAGGCTTTTTCATCAGGAGGCGAGGCTGCCGAATATATCAGGGGCATGGTTCCAGCCCATTTGTACCATTCGGCGGCTTACTACGAGTATCCGGGCGCAGGTACAATGAAAGAGAAACAGTGGCAGGGTGCCGATCTTATCTTTGACCTTGACGCAGACCATTTGCCGCAGGTGCCTCGGTCGTATGCCGAAATGCTTGACAACGTTAAAAATGAAACCATGAAACTGCTTGATTTCCTGCTCGATGATTTCGGTTTTACAGAAGACGTTATAAGTATCGTGTTTTCGGGAGGGCGAGGTTACCACATCCATGTGCATGACCCAAAGGTTCTTTCGCTTGAAAGTGCAGAAAGGCGGGAGATAGTGGATTATGTGAGTGGGACAGGGCTTATGACTGATTTCCTGTTCAAACCTGCAAAACATAAGGTCTATGCAGAGGGTAAGTTCGGGAAAAAACAACTTGAATCTTCAAAGAGAATTAGTTCATTTGATGACGTAACCGGAGGATTCGGATGGGGAAAACGTATCAGCCAGTATATAATTCATTTCATGAAGGATATTTCCCAAAAAAACAGGGAAGAAGCAGTTAATGAGATGGTTGAGCTAATCAGGGATTACCAGTCAAAAAAAGTATCCACGCATCATATATCTCCTGATAAAGAAGAGCTCATTATCAGGATGAAAACAGAAGACGACAAAATGGGATTGAAAAGGATTGCTGATGCTGTCAGGATTCCGGTTGATGACGTGCGCAACGTCCTGATAAAAAACAATCTGATGAATTTTAAGCGTGAAACAACTGTTAAACTTAATAAAATCAGGAATATGGCACAAAACCCGAAGGCTCTGGAAATGATAGGAAAAAAAGGAATGATTGATGACCCATATATTTTCGATGCTGTTGTTGAAAAGGCTATTGAAAATAACAGTATCAATCTCGGAAGCGCACATACAGACGAACCCGTCACCGCAGACATAAAGCGTCTCATCCGCATGCCCTCATCCCTGCACGGCGGTTCCGGGATGAAAGTAGTTCCGCTTACACTTCCGGAATTCAAAAAATTCGAGCCGCTAAACGATGCAGTAGTATTCAGCAGCAGGGAAATCGATATCGAAGTTATATCTCCCCTCAAACCCCGGAATTCAAAAGTTGAGATGAAAGGAAAAAGCTTTACAGTGTCAGAAGGCATCAATACCCTTCCGGAATATGCGGCAATATACCTGATGTGCCGCGGAGCAGCTGAATATGCCTGACCCAAGAACAGACCTTGACGTTATCTTAAAAATTGAAAGGAACAAACGTAAGAAACTTGTTCCACTTGAAAACGATTTCTACGAAAAGGTCGCAGGACAGATACGAAAACTCGAATCCGAAAAACGTAAGATAGAAGACCCGTATGGCACAAAATACGCTATCCTGGAAGACAGCGTCAAAACTACACGGAAAGCCATTGACAGCATAATATACAACAGGACTACCAAAATCATCCAGGAAGCACGGCATGCGGCAGAAATTGCCCATCTTCACAGATCATCCGATGACAGAGGTGATAATCTTGACTCAATGACACAGGAAGAGCGGGAATTCTATAACTCCCTTGTCAAACTGATGACAGGATACAGAGAAGAACTTGTTAATAAAATATTTGATAAAAATAGCGTCATTGAAACAACGCAATCATCAACTGGAAAACACCACATGTCAGGAAATACCCCTCTTGAACAAAAGGGAACAACCACTGTAAAAGATACCACTGAAGAAGGCACAAAGGATATAAGCAAAGACTACATGTTGGTGCGTTTACTAAAAGATATTCCGACATTTGTCGGGGCAGACGGGCGCAACCATACTTTAATGAAAGAAGATGTAGTTGTTTTATCTGCGGTGAATGCCAGGGCATTAATCAACCGTAACGCAGCAACACATATTCAAATTAAAAGGTGACCATCATGAAAATACCCAAGAAATTTAATACATATTGTCCTTTCTGTAAAACCCATACTCCCCATGTGGTGGAAAAGGTTAAAAAAGGAAAAGCATCTTCCATGACACACATAGTAAGACAGAAAGCAAGACAGAGCGGCATAGGCAACTCAGGCAAGTTCTCAAAAGTTCCGGGCGGAGATAAACCCACAAAACGCGTAAACCTCAGGTACAGGTGCTCAACCTGCAAGAAAGCGCACCTGAAACCAAAATGTTTCAGGGCAGGTAAATTCGAACTTGTGGAGACTTGATCATGGAACCTAAAAGTAGATTCTTAAAAGTTAAATGCAACGATTGCGAGAATGAGCAGGTTGTTTTCGGGTGTGCAAGCGCACCTGTCAGCTGCCTTGTATGCGGCAGGACACTTGCCCAACCCACTGGAGGCAAAGCAATCATTAAGACGCAGATTGTAGAGGTTCTGGAATAATGGAAAGAATCGGATGGCCTGAAGAAGGTGACTTTGTAGTATGTAGTGTCAAGAAAGTCACTGATTTCGGGGCGTTCGTCGGACTTGATGAATACGGGGGCAAAGAGGGATTAATCCATATCTCAGAGGTTGCTTCCGGCTGGGTCAAGTATATCAAGGACCATGTCAGGGAAGGACAGAAGATAGTCTGCAAAGTACTTTTCGTTGACCCTGATAAACAGCACATCGACCTTTCGCTCAAGGATGTAAACGAACACCAGCGCAGGGAAAAAATCCAGGAGTGGAAGAACGAGCAAAAAGCGGAAAAATGGATACAGTATGTAGCCGAAACCACGAAAACAGATAAGGCAGGACTTGATAAGTTAACAAATCTGTTTTACGATAAATACGGTAATGTCTATTCTGCTTTTGAGATTGCGTTGTTAAGCGGGGATTCAGCATTAATAAAAATAGGTGTAAGTGCAGACGTTGCAAAGATGATTACCCAGGTTGCAAACGAGAACCTGAAAAAGCCACAGGTGGATATTTCAGGTTATGTTGACCTCACATGTCCAAACCCTGACGGTATTGAGGTTATAAGGAAAGCACTGATAAAAGCCAACGAAGCAGACGGGGATGATATAAAAGTTGAGGTTTCGTATGTCGGGGCTCCAAGGTACAGGATTCATATTATCGCACCGGATTATAAAAAAGCGGAAAATATCCTTAAAAAATCATCAGACTCAGCAATTAAAATTGTACAAAAAGCCGGTGGAACAGGTGAGTTTTTCAGGCATAAAGAACAGAAAACCTGAGTTTTAAGTAATATAATATGGCAGATACCCGGAGTAATTATGGTATCCAAAATAAGAAAATGTTCTTGTGGAAGATATACCCTTAAAGAGGTATGTCCTGTATGCGGGGAGCAGACTAAGTATTCCAGACCCGCGCGGTTCTCACTTGAAGACAGGTATGGAAAATATAGAAGGATGGCAAAGAAGACGATATTATGATGGAAACTACTGTTGTAAGGTTAAAGAAACCCAGGCTCAAGAAGCCGATTCTAATTGAGGGGCTTCCCGGAGTCGGGCATGTCGGGAAACTGGTTGCCGAGCATATGATTGATGAACTCGGTGCTGAAAAGATTATTGAAATATATTCGCCGCATTTCCCGCCGCAGGTAATCGTAGAAAGTGACGGGACAACACGGCTTGTCAGGAATGAACTTTATTCATATAAAACCGGAGGTAAACATGACCTTTTGATACTGGTTGGAGACCACCAGAGTGCCACAACCGAAGGGCATTATGAGCTATCGAACGTGTTCCTTGATATTGCCGAGGAGTTCAAGGTTCACAGGATATACACATTGGGCGGTTATGGTGTCGGGCAGCTTGTCGAGGACCAGGGTGTTATCGGGGCAGCAAACAACATAGAACTTGTCCGTGAACTTGAAAAAAATGGTGTTGAGTTCAGGGCAAATGAGCCGGGCGGCGGTATTGTGGGTGTTTCAGGATTGCTTCTCGGTCTGGGAATGCAAAGGGGAATTGATGCTGCATGTCTCATGGGCGTGACGTCAGGTTACCTTGTTGACCCGAAAAGTGCCCAGGATGTCCTTAAAGTATTATGTTCAATGCTTGAAATTGAAATCGATATGCAGGCTCTTGAGGAAAGGGCTGCCGAGATGGAAAAAATCGTGGCAAAACTCAGGGAAATGGAACAGAGTCAAATCCCCTCATTCCCGGACGACGGACTGGCTTATATAGGGTGAAATTTTCCCTGTTTCTTATGCAGCAGGAATGTATATTCTGTAACGGCAATTCAGTATCAATAATCAAACCTGCTGGTTCCGGGGACACCCCTGAAAACCGCTGTTTCCTGAAATGTGGGGTATGTGACCTTGTTTTTGTACCTGAACAGTTCCATCTTTCACCAGATGACGAGATAGCACGATACAGGCTTCATGATAATTCGTTGTCGAATGAAGGCTACGTCTGGCTGTTTAAGGAGAAAATAGCTCTTGTACGGTATTATTGTACAGATGTTAATTCAGCACTTGATTACGGGTGCGGTCCTGAACCCGTACTTGCCGAACTGCTGAGGAGGGAGGGATTTAATTGTGATGTTTTTGACCCGCATTTTTTCCCGGAATTTCCTGGCGGGAAGTTCGACCTTGTTATTTCAACAGAAGTTTTTGAACATTTCAGGAAAATAAAACCCGAACTTGAACGTATCAGGGCATGTCTTAATCCGGGCGGGTTCCTTGCTGTCATGACAGGATTCCATGATGCTGTGGATTGTTTTGAAAAATGGTGGTATATCACCGACCCCACGCATATCTGCTTTTTCAGTATGCGCACGTTTGGGTGGATTGCTGAAAGATTCGGGTTCAGGATAATTTATACAAACATGAAGAATTTCGTTATCATGCAGTTGCTTTAATAATGCCTGAAACTACCCTATCTGCCGCATGATAATCCCTTCCGCAACCTTGGGAAGGAACAACGTTGATTTCTGCGGGAAATTCTTTCCCTCCTCAAACGCCTTTTTCTCGACATCCCTTACAGAAAACTGGTTTAAAAGAAACGCAACATCGTACTCACCACTATCCACCCTTGAAATCGCCTCATAGGGGCTTGCATTGAAATAAACATCATCTACGGGCTTACCCCTGATTACAGGATTAATAAGCCAGTCATGAAGAGCTATCAGGTCAAGCCCAACCGTTTCACCGCAGGCTCCTGAAAGTTCACGAACAGCTTTCTCATCTGCCCTGAGTATCGTGTATTTTTTCCCGTCATACATCCCGAGCCTGACATCATATTCGCTTTCACGTTCACGAAGTACTGAATAGAACTCCTCGCCTGTAATATCGCCCTGCCACACAACTGAAAAATACCCGAAAATCTTGGTTTCAAGATTATCCCGGCTGAAATTCCTGACAGTCCGGTGCCATGGGAGAAGAAGAAGCGCCCTGTCAGTGCCTTCCATAAGCATCATCATTGTGTATTCGATGCCGTCTTTTTTCCTCATTGTATTGGAGGCGGTGTACCTGTGATGCCCGTCAAGAATGAGAAGGTTTTTTCCTGCCATCATTTCGGTAATCCTGTTTACCAGGGTTTCATCCGTGAGTTCCCACAGTAAATGGCTGTTTCCATCCAGCGTTACATTAACAATCGGGAGACGTTCCGGGTTCGGGACATAATCCGGGCGCTTGAATCCGAGATATTTCTCGAAAAGATTGTTAAGGTCATGACCAGGCATGCTGTATTCTGCTGTAATAGGCGAGAAATTCATCATGCAGGCTTTCATCACCTCGTAGCGTTCTACGGTGTTGGTTTCAAAAATGTTCTCGTGCCCGACAATGTTTCCCTCACCAAGCTCTTCCACCTTAACAAGGGAGACCAGCCCGAAGACAAAATAGCTGCTTCTGCGGTCTTTTTCATGAAGCTGTACAAGGGTTTCCGGGGGGAGGTTAAACATTATCCCGTAAATGTAAAATCCGGGGTTTTCCCTCTCAACAATGGTATTTGATTCTTTCAGGGCGTCCAGGCTTTTTTTAGCGTATCTTATATACTCGTCCCTGTCCATGTCATATCCTCGCGTGGTTACGTGGATTATGTTGTTTTTTTCCATGGCATACTTCCTGTGGGTTGTTCTGTCTATTGTATCGTAGACCGGACAGACCAGCTTTTCAATTGGAAGCTGCGGGTTAAGAATAGTGGCTTTGAAGGGGCGAATATCTACCATTGTTTGAGTATCCTGTCGTGTTTTTTATTGGATTGGGATACCCAAATGTCAATATCGGACATGAATGTTTCGAATGATGTTACTATAAATTAGAAAACAGTTTAGTGTTACGCAATCCGGTAAGAATTACAAACCGTTAGTATTTACAATTATAAAGCCAAGTTACTCAAAACATCCTGTAAAAATAAGTGATACAAATGGACATTGAAGGTTATGCAAGGCGCGGACTCCTGGGTAATGATGCAAACCTCAGGGAAAAATTAACAGGGCGCATCCTTGAGATAAAAAACATATCCCGTGAACATGCATGGGAAATCGCTAATGCCGTAATCGTGGAAGCGAAAGCCACGGTTAACCTGCAAAACGAGATACTAAAACCCGTGAAAAGCGGAGTAACCATGGGAGAGTTCGGTGTCGGCTCCCGCGGCGCCGGGGATTTTTATACCCACGAGAAGATTGCAGAAGTAATTGGTAAAACGTCTGCCGTTGTTGATACCTCGCATCTTGATGATTCTGGTGTTGTGTGCGCCGGCGGACAGTATATCGTGGTCAATATTGACGGCATACATTCACGGCTTTCTGAGTTCCCGTTCCTTGCTGGTTTCCATGTTGCTCGGGCAGCACTCAGGGATGTGTATGTCATGGGAGCACGTCCTGTTGCGATGCTGTCAGATATTCATGTGGCTGATGACGGGGATATCGGGAAGATTTTCGACCATATCGCAGGTATCACGGCAGTTTCCGAGCTAACGGGCGTGCCGCTGATTACAGGAAGCACCCTGCGGATTGGCGGGGACATGGTTATCGGCGAGCGGATGACAGGCGGTGTGGGCGCTGTTGGCGTATCAGAAAGCCTGACGTCACGGATACAGGCAAAAGCCGGTGATGTGATACTAATGACAGAAGGCGCTGGCGGCGGAACGGTTTCCACGGCAGCTATCTATTACAGGATGCATGAGATTGTGGATGAGACCATGAATGTCAAGTTTATTGATGCATGTGAAGGGCTAATGGAAACAGGTCTAATCGGGAATATCCATGCAATGACAGATGTGACAAATGGTGGCGTGCGCGGGGATGCGAAGGAGATTTCAAGGACGGCTGGCGTTAAGCTTGTTTTCGAGGAAGAAAAGATGCGTGCGCTTGTGAACAGGAAAGTGCTTTCCATGCTTGAGAAACTCGGGATTGATTATCTTGGCGTGTCGCTGGATGCACTGCTTGTTATTGCGCCGCCAGGATATGCTGACAGTATTATTGATTGCGTGCGTAAAAAGGGAGTGGATATTGATATTGTCGGGAAGGTTACCGAAGGTGAGGGCGCTGAGCTAATTGTGGGGGGAGATGTCCGTGATTTCACACCGCGCTTCCGTGAGTCGGCATATACGCCTATCAAGAAGCTTGTTGGCGAGCATACACCCAGGAATTTTGATGAGATGAAAGCTGCGCTGGATGATGCTTCGGCGCGGGCTGTGGAGAAGAAGCGCAGGATTGTGGACAGGATAAAAGGAAGTCTTAAGTAAAAAAATGGATGGTGACCGTTTTGACACACAGACTTGCATAAGCCGTATTTTTTGAAATCCTTTAAGTAGTTTGGGATTTTATTTGTATGTACTATGGCAATGTCTAAGAAAGATATGGAAAAGAAGGCGTCCAGGAAAAAGGGAAAAATGGAAGAGCTTGAAAAATTGGCTGCTTCCGGAAGCGGTGATGCAAAGAAGAAACTTGCAAAAGCCAGGAAGAAAAAATAAATAACCTGCCCTTACTCCTTCACCCCTGACCCGCCAGCAGGCAGGAACCCCGCAATCCTGTCCACAGGCGCAATCACCTGAATGAGCTTCCTGTCTCCATACTTTTCACTCATCATCCTGTAAATCTTCTTTGCAATATCATTCCTGTCAAACTCACCCTGTACAACCTCAATCACAAATCCCGCCCTTTTCCTGACAGCGCTTACAGGACCGCCTATCAGCTTTTCCGTATCGTTTACCGACTCAATACCGAGCGCCACGGAAGGCTTTATGTCCTTGAAAAAGTTGCGCTTTCCCCTGATTATAAAAGCCCCGTGTGCCACGTACTCCCCTGATTCTGCAGTCTTTGAGACCTGGTCAGGAGACACCCAGTAGCAGTCACCGCTTGCCTGACCCGACTTCCACACGCCTGAATACGATACGGTAAATTGCGCCGCCTCTTCAAGCGTGGTCTGCGGCACTTCCTTCCCTTCTGTTTTTATTACAACAGCAGGAGAACCCGACATCTGTGTGTGGAAAAATATATCCCTTTTTTCAAGGTACTTCTTCACAATATCCTCGTTATCCTGTGCATCCTTTCCACCGATTACAAGGAAGCTGTCTGATGAATAAAACCACCTGAACTGCTCATACCATTTAGGCTTGTGGGCTTTGTAGGTTTTTTTCCTGGCAACAGGTATTTGCTCTTTTTTGGACAATTCCTTTGTCTTTAAAATAGCAACCTCAGCACCACTGATTTTTGATGCCAGTTTCTTTGCCCTGTTATAATAAACCTGTGAGTTCTGGGGTATTGTTAGCCTGATATCAAGCTCGACATCCTGGCCGTCAAGCGTTACCGTGATTATCCCCTTTGCAGGAGCTATGGAGCTTACGGCTTTTGCCTCGGCAATATCGGATTCTTCCAGGGTACTTATTATCTCATCCCATGAGTAACCCTTATCCCTTGCAGCTCTTATGGTGTTAAGAAGTTCCTCGCATGTCTGGTAGTGGGCATAAATAAGCTCACCCCTGCTTATAAGTTTTTTCTCATCCTCCCTGAACTTTTGCAGCGTCGCCTCCTGTTTTTGCAAACGGTACTCAAGCAACCCGGGCTTTTTTTCCTTCTCAACAACTGCTTTTTCCTGCTTTTCATCATCTGACTTCCTGCTGAAATACTCATCAAGCGCATCATTGAACGTGTCAAAATACCTTTTTTCGTTTTTCGAGTACTGCGTAAGCTCGATAGGAAGGACGTCTTCCTCTTTCCCGTTCTTGAATACGATATGGGGTTTTAAGCCGGTGCTTAACGGTTTGAAAACTTCATGCAATGACCTGAGGACTGGTGTTACATCTATTAACAGGGATGCGGGTGTTTTTTTATCAATTCCTGCCCTCAGGCATATCTCCTCTGCATACTGCCCCCCGGCATTCATGCGTGTCGCCAATGTCCTGACAACATCCGCATCCGAATTTTTGAACATTTCCTCGAGTTCGTCCTTTGTGGCAGTAACAGGGCTTACCTGCATATGTGGAAGCTCGTATATCTCACCGCGCCGCACTCTGCGGTCTTTGTAACTTATGGATTTCAAGGGCAGTATTATACGTTTGTCAGAATCAAGAAGCACCACATTTCCTCTTGCAAAAAGTTCGGCAAGAAGTATCGTCTCATCGTCACCGCGCCTTATATGTAGCTCGATTATACGGTCAAAGTCATACTGCATTATGCCGGTTATCCTGCCGCCTGTTAAATGTTTCCGCAGGAGCATTGGAAACGAAGGTGCAACCCTGGGGGCAGTCTGCGGGTATTTTGTAAGGTGCAAGCGCCGTCCTGCCTCGATTACAATGTTTGTCCGTCCCTCGCCGAAGATGTGGATGCCTATCCTTATCTCGTCTGGTGAGTGCTGGTATATCTTGCCGATTTTGGCATCATTAAGCCTGGGGCGAAGCTCCCCGATAATTGCCGCTACGTCCACGCTTGACATTTCCTGTTTCATGGGTCAGGTGCTCTATATGGGTGGGAGGTTAATTTAAGTTATCCATGAATTCAACGTGATGCAGGAAGACAGGGGTTCTGAAACGGTTTTAATTCCGGTTCGCTTATCAATCCCCAAGCCTCTCAAGAAGCGGGTCTTTTACACCAGCATTATCAAAAGCCCGTTTGCGCCTGAGACACGATTCGCACACTCCGCAGGGTTTTTCATTTCCCTCATAACATGACCAGGACCACTCCATCGGTGCATCAATTCCGATGCCCTTTTTTACAATTTCTGTTTTGTTAAGAGATATCAGGGGTGCATATACCCGCGGTTGTGAAAGTGTCCCGAGTTTTAGCATCCCGTTAAAACGTTCTACGAACTCATTTGTGTTATCAGGGAATGTTGCTGCTTCCTCCGCATCAAAACCTGTAAATATAACCTCATAATTGTAGTTTTCAGCAATTGCTGATGCAATTGACAGGAAAACAACATTTCGCGCAGGTACCCATACCTTTTCAGCCGATTCACGGGTAATTGTTTTATTATCAAGGTCAGATGGTAATATTTTAGGCAGCTCCTCGCCGTTTGTCAGAGCGCTGCGAAATGTTTTGTACCACGGCAGCTCTATAACGAGGTGCCCGACCTGGAAATTCTCACATATCATTTTTGCGTACTCTATCTCGCGCCGGCGCGCTCTTTGCCCGTAATCAAAGGTAATGCACAGTGTTTCATCGCACCTGCTGTACGCTTCCCTGAAAGCAACTGTAGAATCAAGACCGGAAGATAGCAAAACAATTGATTTCATTTATTTATCGGCAACCCCGGTAAATGTTAAAACAAGCCATGTAATTTAATTCACACCATCAATTCTGAATACTTATACATCTCAAACATAACTTTTATCCATTATAAAACTAATCCCCGGATTATGCCAACAGTGATGGAACTTTACCAGCTTTTACCGAAAACCAACTGCAAGAAATGCGGTGAATCCACATGCATGGCGTTTGCGGTTGAGTTACTTTCAAGGAAAAAGAAAATCCAGGACTGCACGCCCATCCTTGAGGATAAATTCAAAAACCAGAGGGAAAAACTTGAATCGCTTCTTTTACCCTCGGAGGGCGCCGGGGAAACCGGGATGATAGTCCACACTGAATTATGCACAGGATGCGGGAACTGCGTTGTTGCCTGTCCTGTTGACGTGGCAAACGACCCCGGAGGTGCGGCAATTGGATGTGCCCCCACAAACGATAAGGTGATTTTCAAGGTCGTTGACGGGAAAGTGATAGCTTCGAATATCAGGGAATGCCGCCGTTTCGGGAAGAACAGGGTACTGTGTTATGCATGTATCGACCCATGCCCGACAGGCGCAATCGAGTTCGTGTAGGTGTTTTTATGGTTACATGCACAGGATGCGCGCTGTTATGTGATGATATTGAAGTAATAGTTGAAGCGGGAAGGATTAAAGAGACAAAAAACACCTGCCTGCGCGGTGCGGGAAGAATTAAGGGGTGTGTTAACAGGCTTGTTCCTTCCATAGGGGAACAGCGGGTTGATGTAGGAAACTGTATCGAAAAAGCTGCAGAAATACTTAAAAATGCCGAATCCCCGATGCTTTTCGGGTTTGATAACTCGACCTCAGGGGCGCAGGTGAAGGCTGTCCAGCTTGCTAATAAATTAGATGCAATCATAGACGATACATCCTCGTTCTGCCAGGGGATCATGGTTGAAAAAGTGCTCAGGCAGGAATTCAGGACATGCTCGCTTGATGATATAAGGAACAAAGCTGATGTTATCATTTACTGGGGTTCTGATGCACAGGATTCACAGCCGCGCCATCTCTCAAGGTTCAGTTATTTCCCGCGCGGAGAAGAGCGGCAGCGCGGGTATGAGGAGGACAGGACTGCCATTGCCATAGACGTGAGGGAATCAAATACCGCAAAGATATGCAAGGGGCATTTTTACAGGATTCCGCTAAAAGGCGACCGCAGGTTCATACTGGCGCTTATGGATGCGCTTTCTGGCAGGGTGCCAAAGTTTGACGGATATGATGTGCAGAAGATTCTTGAACTTTCGGGCATATTGAAAAAAGCAAAATTCGGTGCGATTTTTGCCGGAATCGGGCTTACGTATTCGATAAAAGATGACGCCGGAATACTGGCAGACCTGGGAAGAATGCTTCCCAATTTCCATATCATGCCAATGATAGGACATTACAACATGCGCGGGTTTAATGAGAACCTTTTCAGGGAAACAGGGTTCGTGAACAGCGTGAAGTTTGGAAGCGAGCCTGTGCATGACAACAGGTATTCAATCGCCGAAACCCTGCGTGAAAAAAGCATTGACGTCCTGCTGGTTGCGGGTTCTGACCCGCTTTTGAGCCTTCCGCGCTCTATTGCAAAATCCCTTGCTGGCATGCAGGTGGTATGCATCGACCCATGTGTTACCCTGACTTCAAAAATTTCAGCCGTGAATATCCCGGCAGCGGTGTCAGGGGTTGAGTGCGGCGGAACTGCTGTGAGGATGGACGGGAAGAAGGTGGAACTTTCGGCGTGTGTGGAAAGCGGTTTCCTGGGTGATGAGGAAATACTTGGCAGGATAATGGAGGCAGTTTGATGGGGATTGATGTCGGAAAGTTCCTGAAAAATCCTGAATACGATATAAGAATCACTACGTACAGGGATGTTTTCCAGGTGGCTGCACTTGAGTGTGACCGCTGGGGCGATGAGTTCAGGAAATATTCGGCTGCTGTGTTTATGAGCAAAATAGATATGGCGAAAATGGGTTTTAAGAAAGGGGACAGGGTGAAAGTTTCAAACACAAATGGCAGTATTGTTGTCGAGGTCAGGGAAACAAAGCGGGATGAGCCAGGCGGGATTGCGTTTATGGTGAACAGCCCGTGGTCAAATGCGCTTGTTTCGGGAGATACTGGCGGCAGGGGGATACCTGAGTTTAAGGATATAAGGGCAAAGGTTTCGCTCAGTAAGGATGAGGTTACGGGGATGGAGAAGCTGGTTGTTGGAAACTAACGTTTATTATTCCCCGATTAACTCATACAGCAGCCGCATCGCTTCCATTTCCCGCCCACCACCGCATTTCCCGACAAGTTTATCGTAATACCCGATACGGTCAAGGTATTTCTGCCCCCCGAAAACAACATACCTTGTGGCATCAACCAGTGCCTCGATTACAGCATTGAACCCGCGGTTTACAGGTCTCACCGTCAGGCTGGTGACAGCACAGCTAACAGGCGACAGCTCGACAACTGAAATTTTTTCGCCCTTTTTGCATTCGCATCGGAACCGAATCCACGCAAGCGCCTCATTCAGAACCGGGAATCCATCCACGAATTCAAAATCCCCTGAATCCATATCCGAAAGCGCCGAGCGTACAAACAAAACAGGGTCGTCCACGATATTTGCGCAGGCTACAGGTCGCGAAAGTACGTTATCAAGTGTCTTTGAGTTAAAAAGCCGGAAGAACAACCTGCCGTCTTTTTTGTGCAGACCAACTGGCGCAGCATTGGGTACGCCGTTCACGGACAAAGTGGTAACAATAACCTCTGAGATTCCTTCATGTATCCCGAACTCTGCAAGATCGATCAAAACCTCATACCCCCAAAAAGCGCAACAAACAGCCCTGCAATTATAATGTCAGCCGTGGAGCCCGGATTAACGCCTTCATATAGCAGTTCCCTGTCAAAAGCATTTAAGTCGCTTCTCATTACTTCAATATCACCGCCAACTTTTTTGAGGATTTCCCCTGCCCTCTTCGAAACATCTTCGGCTTTTTCCCTGTCAAACTTTGCCTGTATGAACGTGTCCTTATTCTCCGAAAGTATTTCCATGAATGTGAGCACCACTGCATCGTTTATACTGCGCGTCTTGATTTTTTCCCGTACCATACGAGCACACCAAAACGTTTTCTGAAAACCGTTCACCCATTCTTCAGCAATAATATCATAACCTGCTGACATTTCCATCATGTCAAAAAGTGTCAGTCCCCGCTTTTTTATTTTATCAATTGAATCCCTGTCTCCGAGGCTAAAGTCATCCACGGGTTTTACCTTCACCTTTGCGTCGTAAAACGCCCTGTACAGTTCAACCGCATCCCCAACGGTCGTTTCCTTTACAACCCGCCTGACCTTCTCACGCAGGCATGCCGTGTCCCCACAGGCTCCTCCTGCCATTACAAGCGGTATAAGTAATATGAACGCACCGAAATGCGTGTTCCCGCCTTTCTGCCAGCGCACGCTTTCAAGCACAGCATGCCTGATAAATGAGCCGACGCCAGAGCTTGAGCTTGCGGCTTTTTCAAGTACCGGGTAAACGCCGACTGCGCTTGCAAGGAAATGCTCGAATCTCGTATCTGTGTAATTGTGGTCGCGGTCAATGTTGCCTGGCTTCGGAGTGGCTGAGACTTCAAGAACCATGGCAAGCTGGGCGCACCTGGCAATATGGGCGGGGTTCATTTGTGGTTGTATTATTCCGGGATTAAATAAATTGATGCTGGTTTTGATGCCATCGAATTAACTTATTTCCTTTCTTTTGATTCCTCAGGGATCAGTTCATCGGATTTTGTTATTCTTCTCACGATATCAGCCTCGATTTCCCTTTCTTCAACCTATTGTCGTCAGATACATAATCATTTCAATCCCTCAAAGGTCTGATTTTAACCCAACCTTCCCGACTTCATCAACGCTTTGATTATCCATTTCAATCCCTCAAAGGTCTGATTTTAACG
>JACUTP010000182.1 GCA_014859785.1 Candidatus Methanoperedentaceae archaeon
TTGCGGCACTGGAGAGCGCAACGACGTATGGCAAGCGTGCCATACGTCATTAATTATAAGCTCCAGTAACATAATGCTGGGACTGAGGAGATGAAAACATAAAATCAATAATACTAGCAGGAGGCTCAGGCACACGCCTGTGGCCATTAAGCCGTGACCAGTACCCGAAGCAGTTTTTAAAACTCGGGAAAACCTCGCTTTTCCAGGGAACACTGCTTCGGTGCCTTGAAATATCTGATATATCCGAAATATTCGTTGTGACCAGCGAATCCCAGAAATTTTTCGTGAGCGGGCAGGTCAAGGAACTGGGTTACGAACTTCCCGAGGGAAATCTACTTATCGAACCGGTCGGTAAGAATACACTGCCTGCGATTTGTTTCGGGATGAAGGAAATTGAAAAAAGGTCTGGCAGTTCAGTTGCGGGTGTGTTTTCATCTGACCATATACTGGATAGAAGCGCAATGAAAACAATCGCAGGTGCAGAATCGCTGGCTTCAGGTTACCTTGTGGCATTCGGGATAGTCCCGGAGTCGCCGCATACTGGTTACGGTTACCTGAAACCTGCTGAACCGATCGGAAAGGGATACAGGGTATCCGAATTCATGGAAAAACCCGCATTGGAAGAAGCTAAAAAATATGTAAAAGAAGGTTATCTATGGAACAGTGGCATGTTCCTGTTTGATACTGCGGTGTTTTCCAGGGAACTGCGCACCCATGTTCCAGCAGTCTTTGAGGCGTTTGAAGGATCGGATGATGTCAGGGAAATTTACAATAACATGCCTTCGGTTTCTGTGGATTACGGGCTCATGGAAAAGTCTGGCAGTGTGGCTGTTGTTAAGCTTAATGAAAAATGGAGCGACCTTGGTAACTTTGACGCGATGTATGATGAATTCGGGAAAGATGAATCAGGCAATGTCGTGTATGGCTGCGACCATTCTTTCATCAACGCGGCAGGTAATCTTGTATACTCAAAACCCGATAAACTTGTTTCGCTTATTGATGTAAAGAACATGGTTATTGTTGACACGCCTGATGCCCTGCTTGTATGCCCGAGAAGCAGCAGCCAGAAAGTCAGGGAAATCGTTAACGAGCTTAAAAATAAGAATGATGAAAGGTTTTCCCTTCACCAGACAGTGTACCGACCATGGGGTTCGTATACGATTCTTGAAAGTGCGGAGCGCCATAAGATTAAGAACATAACAGTTTTGCCGGAAAAAAGATTGAGCCTCCAGCTTCACCATCACAGGAGCGAACACTGGGTTATAGTAAAGGGTATGGCACGCGTCCAGATAGATGGGGACGAAGAATTTTATTTACGCCCTGGAGAGAGCACGTTCATACGGGCAGGTACGAGGCACAGGCTTTCCAATCCGGGAAAGCTCCCGCTTGAGATTATTGAGGTACAGCTTGGTGATTCTGTGGCTGAGGATGATATAGTAAGGTTTGATGATGAGTACGGGAGGGTATGATAATGAAAGTAGTAATCCCGGCAGCAGGCGCAGGCAAGCGCCTGTTCCCGCATACGTTTACCAAACCCAAGCCTATGGTTTATATTGCAGGAAAGCCGATAATCGGGCATATCCTTGACAGGATGAAGGACCTTGAGCCTGAGGAAGTAATACTTGTTGTGGGTTATAAGAAAGAACAGATTATGTCGTATATTGACAGGAATTATTCAGGCACATTCAATATAAAATATGTCAACCAGGATGAACAGCTCGGTCTTGCCCATTCTGTTTATACCGCAAGGAATGAGCTGGGTGATTCTGAGATAATGATTGCACTCGGGGATATGATTTTCAAGGCAGGTTATTCGGATTTTTACAGGCAATACATGAAAAATGGAGATTGTTCTGCCTCAATAGGTGTCCGGGAAGTCGATGACCCTACAAAATACGGTATTGTAGAACTTGAAGGAAAATATATTAAAAGGCTTGAAGAGAAACCCCTGAACCCTGAATCAAACCTTGGGATTGCAGGTGTGTATTTCATAAAGGAAACGCAGGTTTTACTTTCTATAATCGGGGAAATGATTGATAAGAACCTGCGTAACCGTGGTGAATTCCAGCTTACTGATGCATTGCAGGAGATGGTAAACCGGAATCTCAAGTTAAAGACATTCCAGGTTTCAAGCTGGTACGACTGCGGTCATTCCGAATCATTGCTTGAGACAAACCGTGTACTTCTTGATGAAAAAAAGGATATTGACCATATACACAGTATAAAAGATTCAGTAATCATCCAGCCGGTTGCTATCGGTGATAATGTTACCATATTGAATTCCGTGATTGGTCCGCATGCATCTGTTGCGAGTGATTCATACATAGATAACAGCATTGTTTCAAACAGTGTTATTGGTTCGCGGTCGCATATATCCAAAGTAACTCTTCATGATTCCATTGTCGGGGATGATACAAACGTGCTTGGGAAACATAACTCCCTTAATATAGGTGATGCATCATCAATTGAGTTTTAGGAACGAGTATTATGAAAACAATAGTCACAGGCGGCGCAGGCTTTTTAGGTTCACACCTATGCGACCTGCTGCTTTCAAAAGGACACCAGGTCATATGCATAGATAACATGGTAACAGGCAGTGAAAGGAACATCGAGCACATAAGTTCTGACAGGTTCACTTGCCTGAAAAATGATGTCACCAAACCGATCTATTTCGGTGACAGGATAGACTACATATTCCACCTCGCATCCCCTGCATCACCAGTCGATTACCTTGACCTGCCCATCCAGACCCTGAAGGTAGGGGCGCTTGGCACCTACAATATGCTGGGTCTTGCCAAGGAGCAGGGGGCGCGGTTCATGCTCGCATCCACATCCGAGGTCTACGGGGACCCGCTGGTGAACCCGCAGCCTGAGGAGTACTGGGGAAATGTCAATTCTATCGGGCCCCGCGGGGTGTATGATGAGGCTAAGCGGTATGCTGAGGCGATTACCATGGCGTACCATCGTTATCATGGATTGGATACCCGGATTGTGCGCATCTTCAATAC
The DNA here is from genome assembly GCA_014859785.1 of Candidatus Methanoperedentaceae archaeon. GTDB lineage: Archaea > Halobacteriota > Methanosarcinia > Methanosarcinales > Methanoperedenaceae > Methanoperedens_A. The sequence continues at coordinate 3,009 of JACUTP010000182.1, forward strand.
GTATGGTCCGCGGATGCGGTTGAACGACGGGCGCGTTGTTCCTAACTTTATCGGGCAGGCTCTTCGAGGGGAAGACCTTACAGTATATGGCGACGGCTCCCAGACGCGGAGTTTCTGTTACGTTAGCGATGAGGTGGATGGGATTTACAGGCTGATGATGTCGGATTATACATTGCCTGTGAATATCGGGAACCCTGAGGAGCATACGATACTGGAGTTTGCGAAGATAATAACCAGGATGACCGGGAGTAGCTCAGGGATTGTTTTTAAGGAACTGCCGGTGGATGACCCTAAACAGAGGAGACCTGATATTGAGAAGGCGAGGAAATTGCTCGGGTGGGAGCCGAAGGTTGGGTTGGGGGATGGGTTGAGGGAGACTGTGGGGTATTTTCAAAAGATACCAGGAAAATCGCAGGGAAAATCTCATCCATAAAGGAGTTTTTTTTTGTTTCCCTTTCCCTTGGGCCCACGCACTCAATAGTAGCCGCAT
>JACUTP010000014.1 GCA_014859785.1 Candidatus Methanoperedentaceae archaeon
TATTGAAAAACTCGGGATAAAATACCAGCTCACTCCAATGGGCACTGCAATAGAGGTCGTCTCGATGGATGAGGTTTTTGATGCTGTAAAAGAAGTACATGAGGCACTTGTAAGAAAAGGGATAAAAAGGGTCCTGACCCACCTGACCATCGATGACAGGCGGGATTCCCCAAAGAGCATGGAAGAAAAGGTGGAGTCTGTCAGGAAAAAACTCTAATCCCTGTACCACAAGCTTTATTGGGTTTAATACTTATCTCACATTTAAAAGTGATAATTATGGCAGACGATGATAACAAATATGTTGGAGATGAGTTTGAAGAAGAGGATGAGAATTTTGTCGATGAGGAAGCACAGGAAATCGAAGGGCTCTACGATTTGGTATTGCCCCCTGGAGTGCCCCAGAAAGTAATCATGGAAGCCATGCAGGAATTTAACCTTGAGTCTACTATAAGAAAATACGGGGTAAAAACCCGTGATGAAATAGAGGATGAGAATCTTCTGGTACTTCGTGGGGAATTAGATGCGGTGAATAATGCTCAAATTTTCATTTATAATAAAATGAAGGAACTATATAATTATTCCGGATGAGTGATTAACTATTTTTATAATATTTAAAATCGCACATCATACATCTTTTTGATAAAGATGTGGGGTTTCAACCCCAATTTCTTTATAATTTTTAAAACAAACGGGATCTATCCACAGGTCTTGTATAGCCGGTACCGCCACAGTTGGTGCATGGGATTCCTTTCATTAAGAAACCATTGCCTTTGCACCACTGGCATCTTTTGTTTGTATCAACAACGTTTACCTTTCCACCGCCACCGCAAACAATACAGGATTCACCATCGTGTTTTCCAGTACCTTTACAGTAACTGCATGTCACTTCACCGGGAATTCTTTTCTCAATTTTAATTGCCATGTTATATCACATCATCATAAATATTATTGTAAATAAGTCTTTGTATTTAATTTATTATCCAAAAAAAATAAAAAAAAGTAGGCATAAAGCCTACTTACTTTGTTATTTATTTTGCTGGGATTACGAATGCTCTCTCGCCTGCACAGCGGTCCCACTCTCTGAGTGCTGCCTTACCAAAGTCGCCTCTTGGATCAGCGAAGTTGAAGTTGATAAGGTCATCAGCGAAGCAGGTCTTAACCAGCGGGTTGACACAGAATGCATCCCTGCCGGCATGTGCTGCTGAAATTACTGAGGTGTATCCGCCCTGGTGACCTACGTTCATTGCGTAGTTCGGGTAGTTTGCACCCCTGAGTTCGCCAACACAACCTTCGTCTGAAGCTGTTGAGAACACGTTGGTAGCGCCGCACTGATCCTGCAGATCGTATCCATAGAATCCGAGTCTGCCGTGTGCCTCTTTGTGGAGGTACATGGAGAGATACCATGCGGAGAGACCGGCGTTGCTGTGTCCTGTTGCAAGTGCTGTTGCACCGCCTGCTGCGATTGAAACAACCGTTGCTCTCTGTGAACCACCGAAGTGATCCTCGAGTGTTGTCGGATACTTCTCGTATGCCTCAAGACCGTAGAGTGTTGTCTCGGTTGAGATATCCTTTACGGTATCGATGTTGGCTGGTGCGTTTCCTGGGATTGCACCATATTTATCCTTGGCATACTCTGCACCCCAGTACAGGAAGTCATCAACAATGTCGTTGGTGTACGCTGGTGTTGCATACATTGTGAAACCGACGCCACCTGACATGTATCCGCCGAGCCATATCTGGTCATACAGCATGGATGCTGCGCTTACAGTCTGCAAGACAACGTTAACTGCATCTGTGTCCTTCCTGTTGGTCTGGACTATATCTGCCATATGACCGAAGGACAATCCTCCAGGCTCGTTTGGTCCTCTTGCACGGCGTGCCGGGATCATTTCGCTCATCTCGACAAGACCTGCGTGCTTGGCTGTGAATGCAAGTTCACCGACTGCTGCTTCACCTGCGCACATGTGGTATGCGCTGATAAAGGTCATGCCGACCTGCATTGCCATCCAGCGGCTGGTACCTGGTCCGTCCTCAGTCCTTGTGACTATGGTTGGGATGTGTACTGCCTGCCAGCTGCTCTTGCCCATTGCTTTCTTGATCTGTGCTGCCTGTGCTGATGGGAATTCCTTATCGATGTTGATAACGAACTGCTTATCGATTTCATCCTGCAGGGTTTCATCGCCAGTGAATACTTTCACGTAGCAGTCATCTACCAGTGCCGGATGGGTTTCGACCATGTGTTCCTGGACAATTGCTGCACCAGGCATAGCATGGTTCAAGACTTCGAGATAGTAGTTGATTGTCTCAGGAGTAACTTCCTTGCCCAATCTCTTCTCGAGTGTCTCGTGTGCGAGGTCAAGACCTACAACACAGGTTCTCCTGATGTCGTCCCATTCCTGCTGCATTGCTGCATTGTTTACGAAGTGAAGATCGTCACCATCGCATACGATATCTGTTCCGGAAATTACGTATGGGGTCAACTGTCTCTGACCCATGGGTATACCGGCAAGATGTAACTTAGGATCATATGCCTGTAATCCTCTCTTCTTGGTGATAGCTGCACCGCACTTTGCCATTTCTACCTTTCTTGGGTTCTGTGTATATCCCAACCTGAGGTACTTGGTCTTCTTGTCGGTAATTGCGCTCTTTGCTTCACCGCCGCATTTGTTGGATCCCCATTCTTTTGCGTACTTGATTTCCATTGCTTTCTTAAATTTTGGATCTGCCATTTGACTCACCTCTCACGCCTGTGGCTTGAAGCCGTATCTGGTTCTTCTCTCCCAGACAGTCTGGACGTGCTCAACTACTTCAGCATCGCTTCTGAAAGCGACATTGTCTACTCTGTAGAATGTAGTTCTCTTTGCGGCTTCTGCCTCGCTCATTGGCTTGCCAAGGTTTACTTTCCTGTCGATGGGTACACCGACCTGGTCCTTGTCCATTACGATTGAGTCGCCTTCGAGACGGCGCCTGTCGAGCATATCGAACATTGTGCCGTCTTCCTGTAATCTGAGTGAGTGACCGTGGACTGTACAGCCTCTGAGACCTGAAAGACCCCAATCTGTCATCTCGGTCTCTGCCTGTCTCTTGGTGTAAGCTTCCATATCCCTCTCTCTCATCTCATTTACCTGCCTGCCGGAAAGTGTACCGGGGTCAACTCCCCTGAAGTTGATTGCTGCATGGTACGATCTCCAGTATGGTGTTGATGGTGCGTTGTACATTGAATCAGAGAACTGTGAGTACCTGATCCTGTCACCAGCTTTTGCGCCCGGGGTTGGCTCTACGACTTCCCTGACTGAGCACTCTGGTTCGCCCATTTCTGCAAGTGGGGGATGGGTGCTTGGATAGTCAGAACCTGGGGCTCTGTGTCCGAGGATTGCGGTTAAATCTTCATCAGATATATCACGCAATTTCTCGACATTGTTTGACATGTGTTTTCTTCTATTCTCAGCAACTGATGTGTTACCGGGATAGTATTGTGGTTTATATGCCATATTTGTATCCTCCTAATGTTTGAATTGGTTATTTCTGCTTCCAGACAAAACCTAAGATTCCTCTTCTGCTCCGATTATGCAGAATCGTTCTTCCGGTTTTGCATGCGGGTCTATCATGCCAAGCATACGTTCGTCGTCAAGATTGATCCGTTCATCAGTCCTGCTCCTGAACCCGTACTTGCCATAATCGGTCAAAGTGGCTTTTTTCTTGATGAAGAATCCTCTCCTGAATTCAAATGAGAAAGGAAGCCCGCGCTCACAAGCTTGCTTGAGCGGCTCCAGTATACTTTCATCTTCCACTTCAACAATAACATGCCCGACCATCACGTGCAATTCGAATGCCTGGTCCCCGACATGAATAACTCTCATATCAGGATGGTTTACATCGGCCCCTGTTCCGGGTCCGCATGTGATCTTCCTTGGAAGGTTTTTTCCACCTATCAGCATTCTCAAAACACCCTTGACCCTGTCAATCTCGTTTAAGAGTTTTTCAGCAGTCTCAGGCTGTAATAATCTAGCCGGAAATACTTTTACCTGTATGGTTTTATCCGTAACTGAAACAGTTCTTACCATTCAATTCTCCTTACTTATACGGCCCCCGCGATTGCCTTGATTGGCTCTCTGAATTCGTCGACCGCGCTGAACACATCACCGACTAACTGAGAGGTCTTTGCTGGGCTGTATATCTGCACACCTGCGTCAAGTGCAACTGCTGCTGCGACGCATGGAACGGCAAGTCCCTTAGAGTGCCTGGTAACTACGTGGTTACCGTTGAAGACACCAGGTCCTCCACCACCATAGATTGAGTGACTGAAGAAGGAGAAACCAACTGCGGCTCCCTGTACCTTACCATAGTCGCATCCTGGAAGGGATGTCTCTTTCTCGATGAGGTCATTTACATACAGCAATACTGAGGACACTGACTGGGGTGCTCTCTGAGCGCCGCAGTTAACGAGTGTTGCTGCGAGTGTTGCTGCTGCACAATATGCATTCCACTTTGGCACATCATCTGTCTTGTAGACAGTATAGCCTGATGCGAATTTCTTATCAGCCTTTATTACACCGTCTGCTATTGCTTTACCTACAAACTCGTGGATTACTGTACCGATGGTACCTGTCTTGCCCTGAGCCTTTACGGTTCCATAGACATTATTGTTAGCATTCAGGCCCTGGTAGGCATATGCTAATAATCTGGTTCTATCCTGGTCACCGATACCGTCGCCCATTTCCTGGACACCGGCGTTCTCAAGTGTTGAGGACAATGCTGCTGTGTTCATTGCACTGCTTCTGCAGGTTGCTGCAAGGTGGTTTGCCATGACGTTCCTTAATGTATAACCAAAGCCTTCATCCTTCTGTGGGATGTCGATAATTGATTTTACATGACCGCCTGCCATATCCAGTGTCTGTGGGTACTGTCCCCAGACTGCGGACTTGACTGTTGGTGCCTCGAACATATCAACGTTGTACTGGTTGATTATGGCCTGAGTTGTTGCTGATGCAGCGCAGGTAAGTGAGGACACGTACTCTGCTGCAGCGTCGATTCTTGCGGATGGTACCTGAACAAGAAGCTGCTTGCCTCCGTTCAATGCTTTGACATTTGTGTTGTCGCCGCTGTCCACTCTAATCATATCTTCAACAGCTTTTCGGATTGTTTCTGCGTTCTTTACGATATCTAATTTGATATTTTTGCCTGGAATTACTCTTCCCTTGCCACCCATTGCACCGGTTGCTAAGGATTTCTCAATTCCTGCCAAGTCAACGGCTGCTGTTCTCTTAATGCCGGTGACGATACTTCTTATAGCTTTGTTTCTCAACGGGCTTATGGCGTTGATGTTTACGCCAGATTTGAGTTGAGCTCCTCTGTCGCTATATAGGTCTATTTTGTCAGCCACGTTTATTTACCTCCTATTTTGTTCTTACAAGAAACTGGTCACCTGGTGCCGAAACAACAATCATAACAAGCGATACAGAATTAAACAGGACACAAAAAAAGTCGTTTTGCCCTAACTGATTCCATACCATGCTGTTTTTTTATTGTATCGAACAACCATTACAATCCCTTGCACCTCTTAGCTAGACCTTAAAGGTACTTAAAGGTTACGAATCGTTAATGATAATACATTATAAAATAATCCATGGCGAAGCTTCATGCTTTTACCTCAGGTTATGTCCCTGAATAATACTTATCCGCCACTTTCCAGACTGGTATCGTCCATCTGGGTTGGTGCCGCATCACGCTGCTTTTCCAATACTTCGTTTATCTCTTCACGAGTAAACGATATTTCCCCCAATTCCTGTTCCTTCTCTTCTTTTATGGCTGTCAAGACTTCCGTTTTGTAATAAAGGTCAGTCTGGTCGACAAGTGCCCATACCCCTCTATCATCCGAGAGAATTTCAGTCACTTTACCCTTTGTACCTGTTGGCGCATATAATACGTAACTCCCAACATGCAGCGGGTTTCCTGCTGAATCACTTATAGTCATACCAGCCATTCCTTATTATATAGGTATTACGCCTTATTAAAAATTACGGTCTATCGGGCATAACTTTGAAAATGAAAAGATCCCATATCATGAGCTTCAATTTGCAGCATCATTTGAAGCTCTTCAGGTACTCAACGAGCCTTTCATGGTTTTCAAGTATTATATCCGCACCAGCCAGCTTATGGCTGTTAACGTGTGTGGGGATGGCGACACAGTAGAGTCCTGCTTTTTTTGCAGATTCCACACCCATCGGGGCATTCTCTATAACAATACATTCATCGTTGCGGACACCCAGTATCCCGAGGGCTATCAGGTACGGCTCTGGCGATGGTTTGCCATTATCGACATCGTTTCCTGAAACCACAGCATTAAATATACCGGGGTAAAACCTGTCGATTAAAGCTGTTAATATTTCCCTGTCCGAGCCTGAAACAACTCCAAGGCGGTATCTGCCTTTTAGTTCGCTGAGTGTTTCCCGGAGTCCGTCAAACGCCCTGGCATTGTTGTTTTTTTCAAACACTTCCCTTTTCCTGCTGGCAAGGGCTGTAAAATCGGACGGCGGTGTTCGTCCTGCTTTACGGAACATGAGTGTGATGACTCCGGCGTGGTTTGAACCTTCTATGTCATATATGTCCTGCCTTTTGATGTGGATGCCCTGTTCCGCGAATACTGTAATCCATGCGTCTGCATGGTCTGGCATGGAATCAACAAGCACGCCGTCCATGTCGAAAATGAATGCTCTTATCACGCGCTCTTATGGTTCGTGAAAGTTGATAAAAGTGTGGTCACTTATTCTATAATATGGTAATAGCGCCCGGTGACAGCGTAATAACTACTTTACCCGCATGACATTCCTTCAAGCCCGCTGTATTTTTCAAATATGGGGCAGTAGCAGTAATTTTCCGTTGCGCAGAACATTGCTATTTCGATTTCATCGGGTTTGTGGTATTTCGGGTCCTGCATACACCGTCCGTTTTTATAGTGCTGGCATTCCATGGGATTCCTCCTTATGCGTTAGTATATTTTGAGCGAATTGTTTATAAGCTTAAGCCTTGAAAAGATTTATGTCTTATAATTCTGCTGCATGGTTTACCCGCCGCAGCAGTTGTGCCTGAACGCGTTAATGAGTTCTTGAGAAGCTCGCCGTATTTCTGGTACTGTGATATATTAAAACCCTGCCAGTTCTCCCACAGCTTTCTCCACAGCAGAAACCAATTCTCCTCTTATGACCATTTCTCTGGCTTTATTTATGTCGATAGAAAGTATCCTGTCGTCTTTTAGATGGGGAACCCTGGATCTTACAAGTTCGTATGCTGCCTCCGCACCTCCACCTGCTCTTAGCGGTTTTCTAAAATCAATGCCCTGCGCCGAGCAAAGGAGTTCTATCGCTATTACGTACGAGACATTTTCAAATATCTTCCTGGCTTTCAATGCCGCTGCCATTCCCATACTCACATGATCTTCCTTGCTGGCAGAAGTGGGTATGGAATCAACGCTGGCAGGGTGGGCAAATACCTTATTCTCTGAAACCAAAGCTGCTGCTGTATAATGGGCGACCATAAATCCCGAATCAAGTCCTTCCTTTTCTGTTAAAAATCCAGGCAGCTCACTGAGTTGAGGATTTACCAGCCGTTCGATACGCCTTTCGCTGACGCTGGCTATCTCGGACAGCGCAATACCCAGCAGGTCATGGGAAATGGCAATGACCTGGCCGTGAAAATTTCCGCAGGATATGACTTCATCTTCATCAGGGAACAGCAAAGGGTTATCAGTTGCAGAATTGATTTCAATCTCAACTTTCTCTTTAACAAATGATAGTGAGTCCCTTATGGCACCCATTATCTGGGGAATGCATCGTAAGGAGTAAGCATCCTGCACTTTTTTGTCATACCTGTGAGATTCCATTATCTCGCTATCTGCAGTAAGACGCCTGAGATTATCAGCACATTTTATCTGTCCTTTATGGGGTCTAACCATTCCTATCTTCTCATCAAAGGCTCTCGCAGTCCCTTTCAATGCTTCAAGGCTCATGCATGCCGTTATTTCCGATGTCTTTACCAGGATCTGGGAATCATGTACCAGTAAAGCCGCAATGGCAGTGATGACCTGGGTTCCGTTTATCAGGGCAAGCCCCTCTTTTGATGAAAGTTTTATTGTCTGTATCCCTGCACTTTCCATGGCATCGTTACCGCTCATCCTTTCCCCTTTATGGAATGCTTCTCCTTTTCCCAGCATTACAAGCACCATGTGGGCAAGGTTAGCCAGGTCCCCGCTTGCTCCAAGAGAACCTTTTTCAGGGATTACAGGATGAACTCCACTGTTTAGCATACATATCAATGTCTCAATGATATCAACCCTGACCCCGGAATATCCCATGGACAGCGAATTTGCACGAAGCAGCATAACCGCCCTTACTATGTCCTGCGGGAGCGGATCCCCCACTCCAGCGGAGTGGCTGAGTATAAGGTTCTCCTGGAGTTTGTCGGATTGTTCTTTTGAGATGTATACGCTGTCAAACGCCCCAAATCCTGTGGTCACACCATACACGACTTTTTCACTCTCCACAAGAGATTCAACGAACTCGCGGCATTTCATTACTTCCTTTCTCGCAGCAGGTGAGAGCCGCACTTCTTCAAGATTGCGTGCGACCGAAACCACATCATTGATTGAGAGAGTTTCCCCGTCTATTATTACTGGCATAATGATCGATTGTTTCGTTTAGTTTCTTTTTACTTTAATACTTCCTGATTCAGTATTTACTTATAGTGTGAAGTATAAACAAAAGATTGGTTAGTGCATCAGAATGAATTTTCTCAAGAAACCCGGTGTCCAGGTATACGAACCACAGAATGACCCTGATTACCCAGGGGTGAAAAACATCATCCTTCCAGGTGACAGGCATGTGGATATCGGAATCATTGGGGTACCCTTTGATAAAGCAATCTCGCTTGGAGGAGGACGTGATGGGGCAAGGCTTGCACCTGATGCGGTGAGAAAAGCGCTTAAGAAATATGGGACGTCTTTCAACATAGAGCGGAAGATCGATATCAGTGATATAAAGATTGCGGATCTTGGAGATGTGGCGGTTACTGAAGATATAACAGAGACGCATGAAAGGATCACAGATGTGGTCGATGGCATGCTTGTCGAAGGGATACTGCCCATTGTGATAGGGGGTGGACATGATATATCAATAGGAACGGTCAGGGCATTATCTGAATTCCATTCCAGGGAGATCGGCGGGATAAACATCGATGCACATTTCGATGTGCGTGAGATCATTGATAATAGAATTACCAGCGGGACCCCATTTCGGAAACTGCTGGAAACGGAATTACTCAAAGGGGAAAATTTTGTTGAAATGGGTGCCCATGATAATTTGAATTCCAGAACTTATTACGATTATCTTATGTCCAGAAAGGTGTCGGTATTTACACTTTCAGAGGTTGAAGCAGGGGTTTCCACAATAATGGAAAAGGCACTGAAAATTGCAGGTTCAAATACAAGGTCTGCATTTGTCAGCATTGATATTGATTCTGTTGCCCAGTGTTTTGCACCCGGAAGCAGTGCACCCGATGCATGGGGATTCAATCCGGAACATATAAGAGAACTGGCTTTCCTGGCAGGTGCCTCAGAAAAGGCAGGACTTCTGGAGATTGTGGAAATCAATCCAGGATTTGATGTGGATGATAGAACTGCAAGGCTCGGTGCATCTATAATTATCAGTTTTTTAAATGGATTCAAAATGAGGAAGAGCGTGTAAGATGGCAAGACCGATGTATTATGAAGAGAAACCCAGAGGAAGTATCAGGGCATACACAGGCAGGAAACTTCACTGCAGGAACTGGGATGCAGAGGCAGCGCTGCGAATGCTCATGAACAACCTTCACCCGCAGGTGGCAGTCGAACCTGATGAACTCATAGTTTACGGAGGTTCAGGAAGAGCGGCAAGGAACTGGAAGGAATATAACAGGATTGTATCGGCACTCATGACACTGGAAGATGATGAAACTCTCTGTATCCAGTCTGGAAAGCCGGTGTATATTGCGCCAACCCATAAAGAAGCCCCAAGAGTAGTAATCGCGAATTCCAACATTGTCCCGAAATGGGCAACACAGGAGAACTTTGATAGATATGATGAGCTGGGCCTGACCATGTACGGGCAGATGACGGCAGGAAGCTGGATATATATTGGAACGCAGGGGATACTGCAGGGAACATATGAAACCCTCGCGGCGGTCGCAAAGACGCATTTTGATTCTGGTTCTTTAAAAGGCAAATTCGTATTGACCGCAGGAATGGGCGGAATGAGCGGAGCACAGCCTTTGGCTGCAACCATGAATGAGGCAGTGATACTTGATGTTGAGGTCCGCGAAGAAAGGATCCGGAGAAAAGTTGACGAAGGCTATTGCGACAGGATAACGTCAAAAATAAACGAAGCGATAAAATGGGTGCTGGAAGCAAAAAACAGGAAAGAACCGCTCTCTGTAGGGCTGGTGGGGAATGCCGCGCAGGTCCATCCTGAGCTTGTTGAAAGGAATGTAATTCCGGATATTGTTACGGATCAGACCCCTGCCCATGACCTGTCCGGTTATGTCCCGGTAGGAGATTTAAAAGAACTTGATGAGTTAAGAGAGAACGATAAGGAGGAATATCATCGAAGGGCATTGATATCCATTCGGTCGCATGTTGAAGCTATGCTGGAGATGCAAAGACGCGGCTCAATAGTATTTGATTACGGGAATAATCTACGCGCCCAGGCTGAGCGTGCAGGTGTGGATATAAGAGACAAAAAGGGTGGATTCAGGTACAAAGGTTTCGTGCTCGAATACATCCGACCTCTATTCTGTGTGGGCAAAGGACCTTTCAGATGGGCTGCCCTCTCCGGAGATACAGGTGATATTGAAACAATAGACTCTAAAGTGCTTGAGATGTTTCCTGAAGATAAAGCATTGGTCCGCTGGATAAAACTTGCATCAAAGAAAGTACCAACACTGGGTTTGCCTTCAAGGGTCTGCTGGCTCGGATATGGAGACAGGGCGAAACTTGGCGTGCAGATAAACAGAATGGTCGCTTCAGGCGAGGTTATGGCACCAGTTGTGATCGGAAGGGACCACCTGGACTGCGGATCTGTGGCATCACCCTACAGGGAAACAGAAGGGATGATGGATTCAAGCGATGCGATTGCTGACTGGCCATTGTTGAATTTTGCCCTGAATGCCATCAATGGAGCAAGCTGGGTAAGTTTCCATCATGGGGGCGGGGTTGGGATTGGTAATTCCCTTCACGCCGGGATGGTCATTGTTGCAGACGGAACTGATGAGCGCGAAGAAAGATTGAAACGAGTATTAACCGTGGATCCGGGCATCGGAATCGCAAGGCATGTGGATGCAGGATACAAGATAGCGATGGATATGGCAAAGCAGGAAACGGTCAAGATACCGCAGTAGCACTATGAAACCAGTAGCAGACCTGATAATATTCAATGCAAGTGAATTACTGACATTATCCGGAGGTTCATCCGGACCCAGGACAGGTGAACAGATGGATGACCTGGGTATTATTGAAAATGGTTCAATTGCGGTTTCAAAGGGTAAGATCATCGCATGCGGGGATGCTGATAAAGTTAAGGAAGAAGTTTCAACGACAGCTGGAACTATGGAGATCGATGCTTCCAATAAGGTGGTAATGCCCGGTTTTATTGACACCCACTCACATCTTGTTTTTGCAGGCTCAAGAGAAGATGAATTCGAGCAGAGAATAAGAGGTGCAAGTTATATGGAAATCCTGGGTTCAGGAAGAGGGATATTTAAGACTGTCAGTGCCACGAGAGCAGCAAGCAAAGAGGAACTGGTAAAAAAATCATCGGGTCATCTGGATACGATGCTGGAGTTCGGAACGACCACAGTTGAATCAAAGAGCGGCTATGGATTGACCACTGAAGATGAATTAAAGCAATTGCATGTAATGAAAGAATTGAACAGGGTACACCAGGTCGAAATAATTCCTGCTTTTCTCGTGCACGCTACGCCGCCTGAATTCAAAAGCCCGGAAGATTACATGGATATTGTCATAAATGACATGCTTCCGAAAATGCAGGGTATGGCAGAATATTGTGACATTTTCTGCGAACATGACGTGTTCGATATAGAGCAGTCACGGCGGTTCCTGACAACTGCAAAGAAACTGGGCTTTAAAGTAAAGATACATGCCGACCAGCTAACTGACATGGGAGGCGCTGAACTTGCAGCCAGTTTGCATGCATCCTCAGCAAGTCATCTGGAGCATATATCCAGGGAGGGTATTGATGCACTGGCAAATAGCGGGACTATAGCTGTATTGCTTCCTGGCGCAACGTTCTTCCTTGGCTCTGACACATATGCCCCTGCATCCCAGATGATATATAGAGGCGTGGCTGTTGCGCTGGGAACTGACTTCAATCCGGGGTCATGTCCCACTGAATCGATGCAGATAATTCTAACGCTTGCATGTCTGAAAATGAGGATGTCGCCTGCACAGGCTATCAACGCAGCCACGATAAATGCAGCCCATGCTATGGACAGGGCAGATACCATTGGAAGCCTTGAAGCGGGAAAACAGGCTGATATTATAATCTTAGACGCGCCAGGTCATAAATATATTCCATACCATTTCGGAGTGAATCTTGTCAGGACTGTCATAAAAAAAGGAAAGGTTGTATTCGGTGCTTGACAGGTACCTGAGCAATGCCGGAACGTTTGGAAGCTTGCCTACCCTGCCATTCCAATAAGCTAATATTATTCCACACCCTTCTAACCCTGGTAAATCATGACCAGACTTGGCAAAATCGCTTTTGCAAATTGTGACTTCCCGTACTACGCTTTCGAGCACGGGAAAACACATTCTTACGACATTGAGCTCACAGAAGCCCACCCTGTGGAACTTGCGCGCCTTCTGTTTAACAATGAACTCGATATCAGCCCGATTTCCTCAATCATGTACACAAAACATGACAACCTGTTAATACTTCCCAACCTTTCCATAACATCAAACGACTTCACCAAAAGCGTGCTCATATGCTCAAACGGGGATATGGAACTATCTGACTTCGATGGGAAAACCCTCTGCATCCCTGAAACAACAGCCAGTTCAGCAACCCTGATTAAAATTATCCTGCACCTGAAAGGTATAAAAGCGAACTTCATGCGATGCGGGGGAACAGATATTGACAGTATGCTTGAAATTGGGGATGCTGCGCTCCTTATAGGTGACAGCGCCATCCATGCGATAGGGAAATACCGCATAATCGCCGACCTCGGGAATGAGTGGAAAAAAATAACAGGAAAGAAAATGGTATATGCACTCTGGGTTGTCAGGGATGATTTCGCAAAAAAGCATCCTGGTAAAGTGCAAAACGTGCTGGATACACTTATCAGTTCAAAGGAGTACGCATACCGCCATATAAGCGAAATTGCCAGCGTCATCGGAAAAGATAAAAATATAGACTGCGGTTTCATGCGCGAGTACCTTCACACCCTGGATTACGATTTCGATACTGAGAGTCTGGAAAGCCTGGAACTATATTTCAAATACGCAAAAGAGTGTATGCTTGTGGATGATGTGGAACTAAGGTTTTTTAAGAGGTGAAATTGTGCTACAGGTCAAAAATTATCCGTAAAGGAAAAACAAATATGAAAACAATAATCATCGGAGCAGGTCTCGCCGGTCTGGCAGCGGCGTACAGGCTAACGGAAGATGACATTATAATAATCGAGAAAGACCCTGAACCCGGGGGCATGGTTTCGAGCTATTCCCTGGACGGGAATCATATAGAACAATATTACCACCATATCTTTGCAGGTGACAGGGCACTCATATCACTTATATACGAGCTTGGACTGGCAGGTAAGCTGGAATGGCTGAGAGGTTCGACAGGATATTACATCAACGGGCAAATTTATCCCATGAATACGCCCTTTGAAATCTTAAAAGCACTTCCCTTTATTGACGTGATAAAGCTGGCACGGCTTGTGCTGAAAGCAAAGACCGTAAAGGACACGACACCTTTTGACGATATCACCGCAAAGAAATGGATTATTGAAACAGCCGGGCAATCTGTTTATAACAATTTCTTTGAGCCATTACTTGACAGTAAATTCGGTGAAAACAAGGAGAAAGTCTCGGCAGCATGGCTTCTCGGACGAGTACGGATACGTTCGAACAGGGGAACAAAAGGCGAAAAGCTCGGATACATGCGCGGAGGATTCCATGAGCTTATAGAAGCGATGGCAAACAGTGTCCGGAAAAACGGGGGCATTATCAGGCAGGGTAATGTGTCGAGGATAAAGATAAGCAGCGGGTCGGTAACAGGTGTTGTCGCGGACGGTGAGCACATAGATTGTGACAGGGTTATTTCAACTGTTGCGCCGGACACACTTAAAAAAATCACATGTTCGGAGGTAACCGGACATGGTACGGATATTAATTACCAGGGTACAGCCTGTGCATTGTTTGGTCTGGCAGGGCAGGTAATGGATGGCGTTTACTGGCTGAATATAAAGGAAAATGTGCCTTTTGGCGCTGTTATCGAGCATACGAACTTTATACCGCCATCGGATTACGGTGAGCACCTGATGTATGTGACATCGTATTTCCAGAACCCGGAAAGTGTTTTGTGGAAATCCGGTGATGAAAAAGTCATTGAACTTTACCTGGAAGGGCTTGAAAAACTATTCCCCGGATTCGGGAATAAGGTCAGGTGGTGGCGGCTTCGGCGGGATATCGATACTGCACCTGTTTATGAAGTTGGGTACGGGAAAAAAATCCTGCCGTATCAAACGAAAATAAAAGGACTATACCTTGCAGGAATGTTCTCGGATGCAAACTACCCTGAACGAAGCA
This sequence comes from Candidatus Methanoperedentaceae archaeon, assembly GCA_014859785.1. GTDB lineage: Archaea > Halobacteriota > Methanosarcinia > Methanosarcinales > Methanoperedenaceae > Methanoperedens_A. The sequence goes on from JACUTP010000014.1 coordinate 14,855, forward strand.
TGAACGGGTCGGTTGTTGCAGGTTTCAGGTGTGCAGGTGCTATAAAAAATACCGGGTTCTGATTGCCGGGTCATTTACATAACTCTGGTGTATTTATACTGTATTTATATCATATATTGAATATGGTGGTAACATATGAAAATCGGCATTATTTCGGATACCCATGACAACCAGTCAGCAATTGATGAGGCTGTCAGGGTTTTCAACCGGGAAGAGGTAGAACTTGTTATCCATGCAGGTGACTGGAACGCCCCGTTTTCAATGGTAAGGCTTGCGCGCGCAAAGGCAAGAATCGTTGGGGTATTCGGCAATGTTGACGGTGAGCGGGATTTCATGAAGGAAAAGGCAGAAGAAGCGGGAGTGGAAATACTTGGCGACTCTGGCGAACTTGAGGAAGGCGGGATTAAGATAGCACTTTACCACGGTAATCAAGAAATGTTCGTGGATGCACTTTCTAGAAGCGGCATGTATAATGTTGTTGCCAGGGGGCACACCCATAATCCTGAATTGAAAAATACCGGCTCATGCCTTGTAATTAACCCCGGGGAAGGGTGCGGTTACCTTACCGGGAAAAGAACCCTTGTGATACTGGATACAGCGAGTATGGCAGCAGATATTGTCGATTTCTGATGAAAGTTTCACCTATGTGATGCGGTCATTAAAACAAAAAAGCCCCCTTAATCGGGGGCAAACTCTTTTTATATTTATTAACGTCAGAAATCAGTCATTATCCTGTACTGGTCAATCTCTGGCTGCTTGAGTTCCTCGATGAACTGTTCTGCCATTGAGCGCACATCCTTGGAATTGGTTATCGCGCGTCCCACAACGATAATATCAGCGCCTGATTTCAGGGCATCCTTCACTGTATCCACACGGATGCCGCCTGCTACTGCAACAAGCATCCTTTCAGATAACTTCTTAAGTTCAGGTATATCGCCCCATGCATGTTTAGCCTCGGCACCTTCCGTATCAATTGCCCTGTGAAGCTCTATTACATCAGGTTTAACAGAAAGCTGCTTTACAACTTCAACCGGGTTGTGGACATTCAGCATATCTATAACTGCATAAATACCGGTCTTCTTTGCTTCTTTAATTGCTTTTTCAAGGGTTGGTACCGGTGCAAGTCCTGATATGACAACAGCATCTGCCGTGGCATCAGCAACCATCCGCGCCTCAAGATTTCCGGTATCAAGCGTCTTTAAGTCAGCAACAATAAATGAGTTTGGTCTTGCTTCCCTTATGGATTGGACAACATCCACACCGTATCTCTTTATAAGCGGCGTTCCTGCTTCAATTATCACGTGGTCGCTTGCCGGTATCTGGCTGAGTATTCTCTTTACTGCATTGATTTCGGGGATATCAATCGCAACCTGGAGGTAGGGCGGGTTCCACAATCTCACGACCTTGAATCCCATAATCGGATGCATGGTGCGGTCTTTCTCGTACATCAGGGTATCACTGTCAGGGAATCCGCTAAATGCCCTTTCAATTGCAAGTTTTGTGGCGCCGTAGTTATAGCGGTATATCTTGCTGTAATCCTTTGCATCAGGATGGATAAACACGCTCACAACAATACTCAGTTCTTCCAGTTTGTCTTCCGGAATGATTCCTTCCTGTACCGAATCCGCAACCGCCCTTGCAACAGCGGTTTGCGCCGGGCCGAATATCTGGGCTGCCTGTGCCATATTCTTAACAGTAACTTTCGGCACAATAAGCGTGGCGGGTTTTGCCAGGAGGTTTGGCCTTATAACAGATAAAAGGGGAGTATGTCCCTGTGAAAGCTGCGTGAATCCGTTGGCAAATGCCTGTCCTACCGGACCTGTTTTCTCTCCAATAATCAAATCAATATGAGCTAATTCCGGCTCCTGGCCTATTAGGGCTTCTCCTACTAAAAACAATATAATACCTCACGGCTTTAATAGGTACATTGGTATTTATGTATTACTGCAAATATTTCCACCCGGCAAACCCTGTCCGATATTTTTTAATCCATGACAGATAGAATTATTAACATGTTTTTCCATCTATATCGGAAAATATACTATGCCAAAAAGAACAGACCTCAAAAAAGTCCTGCTTATAGGTTCAGGTCCAATACTTATCGGTCAGGCGGCAGAGTTTGATTTTTCAGGAAGCCAGGCATGCCGCTCCCTCAGGGAAGAAGGAATTAAAGTTGTACTTGTAAACAGCAACCCTGCAACCATAATGACAGACCCTGATATGGCTGATGCGGTTTATATCGAACCGCTGGAAGCAGAAATTGTGGCTAAGATTATTGAAAAAGAAAGACCTGACGGGATAATCGCAGGTCTCGGGGGACAGACCGGGCTGAATATTACAATCAAGCTTGCAGAAATGGGCGTGCTTGATAAATACAATGTTGAGCTTCTTGGCACATCACTCCAGGCAATCAGGGATTCTGAAGACAGGGACCTTTTCAAGAAAAAAATGGAAAGTATAGGGGAAAAAGTCCCTCGTTCAAAAGCCGTGAATTCACTTGAAGAAGCAGAAGCAATGATTGGCGAACTCGGGCTTCCCCTCATAATCAGACCTGCTTATACCCTTGGAGGGGCAGGCGGCGGTATTGCCCATACGAGGGAGGAACTCATAGAAATCACAACCCGCGGGCTTGAGCGTTCCATGATTCATCAGGTCCTGATTGAGGAAAGCGTAATCGGGTGGAAGGAATTTGAGTACGAGGTAATGCGTGACAGGAACGATACCTGTATTGTGATATGTAATATGGAAAATCTCGACCCAATGGGAGTTCATACAGGTGAGTCCATTGTCGTGACACCCTCCCAGACACTCTCTGACACAGACCACCAGAGGCTGAGGAGTACCTCGATTAAAATAATACGCTCACTGGGAATCGAAGGCGGATGCAATATCCAGTTTGCAGAACGTGATGGGGAAGTACGCATCGTTGAAGTGAACCCGAGGGTTTCGCGCTCATCAGCACTTGCTTCCAAGGCTACGGGTTACCCCATCGCAAGGGTAACTGCCAAAATCGCAATTGGTATGGCACTTGATGAGATAACAAACGACATTACCAGACAAACGCCTGCCTCATTTGAACCAACCATTGATTACACTGTCGTAAAGATACCGCGCTGGCCTTTTGACAAGTTCGTGACCGCTGATAAACATCTTACCACTGCCATGAAAAGCACGGGTGAAGTGATGGCAATAGGCAGGACCATCGAAGAGGCGTTGATGAAAGCGCTTCGCTCACTTGACGTTGATATGTTCTTCGGGTACAGGGAATGGAGTGATGATGAAATAATGGATATCCTGCGCCATCCCACCCACGAACGTTTGTTTGTGATTTACCAGGCGCTGCGAAACGGCATGGGTACAGATGAAGTTTCGGGAATAACAGGTATTGACCGGTTCTTCATAAGGAAAATCCAGAACATCATAGGGATGGAAGATTCAATAAAAGATGGATTGGAAGTTAGTAATCTCAGGGAAGCAAAGCGTATGGGATTCAGTGATGAGTTGATTGCCAGGCTTTGCAGGAAAACGCGTGAAGAAATAAACGATATGCGACGGGATGCCGGAATTGTCACCACCTATAAGATGGTTGACACCTGTGCTGCTGAATTTGCGGCTGCCACGCCGTACTATTATTCCACTTACGAAGAACAGTGCGAGGACATCCCGACCGGTAATAAGAAAGTGCTCATTATCGGTTCAGGACCAATACGTATCGGGCAGGGAATAGAGTTTGATTACTGCACCGTCCATGCTGTGACTGCGCTGCGTGAACTCGGGATAGAAACGCATATCATAAACAACAACCCTGAAACCGTTTCAACAGATTACGATACTTCAGATAAGCTCTTCTTTGAACCCCTGGGACTTGAAGATGTCATGAATGTTATCGAAAAAGAGCGCCCGTACGGCGTGATGGTACAGTTCGGTGGACAGACATCAGTAAACCTTGCAATACCCCTTAAAAAAGAACTTGAACGCCGCACAGACCTTGATACAATTATCATAGGTACTGACCCTGATGACATGGACATAGCAGAAGACAGGGAGCGATTTAACAGCATGATGGATGAACTTGGAATTTCCCAGCCGGATGGAGGGTGCGCTACCGATTATGCGGGAGCGTTCAGAAAAGCACAGAATATCGGATATCCTGTACTTGTGCGCCCTTCGTATGTGCTTGGCGGGAGGGCGATGGAAATCGTTTATGACGATAAAGACCTCAAACGGTACCTCACAGAAGCGGTCAGGGTTTCAAAAGAGCATCCAGTACTTGTGGACGATTTCCTTGATAATGCTGTCGAGATTGATGTGGATGCGATTTGCGACGGGAAAGACGTCCTTATAGGCGCAATAATGGAGCATATCGAGGAAGCGGGTATCCATTCAGGGGATTCTGCGTGTGTTATCCCGCCGCAATCACTTAATCCTGAAATCCTCTCTAAGGTACGGGATTACGTTAAGAAGATAGCGCTGTCCCTTCATGTTATCGGGATTCTGAATATCCAGATGGCTGCAAAGAACGGTGAGGTTTATGTCCTTGAGGCAAACCCGAGGTCAAGCCGCACCATACCTTTCGTGAGCAAAGCTACAGGTCTTCCGCTTGCAAAGATAGCAGCAAAGGTTATGGCAGGACACACACTTGCTGAACTCGGGATTACAGGTGAACCTGTTATGGCACATGTTTCTGTTAAGGAAGTGCTCCTGCCGTTTGATAAACTTCCCGGCGCTGACCCCCTGCTCGGTCCTGAGATGAAAAGCACTGGTGAGGTCATGGGGATTGATTATGATTTCGGGCGGGCTTTTTTCAAGGCACAGTGGAGTGCAGGGAACCAGCTGCCGCTTACTGGCACGGTGTTCATGTCAATCCGGGATGAGGACAAGCCGCTTATCCTGGGGGTTGCAGGGAAGCTGCAGGATGCTGGAATGCATCTTATCGGGACACGAGGTACTGCGAAGTTCCTTGCAGGAAACGGGATAAAGATAGATGTTATTTACAAGGTAAGTGAGGGAACTCCAAATGTCGTTGACCTTGTCCATGAGAAAAAAGTGAACCTTATAATTAATACCCCGACAAGCAAGGAGGCTGTGAAGGACGGGTTCCAGATAAGGCGTACTGCTGTTGATTTCAGCGTGCCGTATATTACAACCATCCAGGCAGCAATTGCGGCTGCCGATGCAATTTCCGGCATGAAAAACGGCAATGTCACGGTTAAGTCAATTGTTGAGTATCATGAGGGAAGATAATTAGGGGTTACAACATTTTTCCACAAAATCATAGATATTTCCGTTAGTCCTGACCATGTGCACATATTTTTCCAGTATCCGCCAAAGTATTCCGTAAGTTTTATTGCCAGAAGGCTTAAAGGGAGAAGCAGCAGGCTCTTGAGGGAGAAAATCCCTGAATTGAAAAAGTGGTGGAAAAATGGTTTATGGGCACCAGGCTGTTATCATGGAAGTGTCGGACATGGCTGGGAAGTTGTTGAGAAATATATCGCCGGACAAGACAGGAAATCATGATAGGTGCAAGAATGCTTATTTATTCTCACAAGAGGTGTTGTATATACGAACGCAGATAGCTGATTAACCCGATGTCCAACTCTGTTCTCCCTTTATCCCGCAGCCTGCATCCTTGCAAGCGTTGCCTTTATCTCAGCAATCTCGCTTCGCAATTCACTCACCTCATGCATGAATAGCTCCTTAAAATCATCCCGAAGCATGTGGATTTCTTCCTTGACTTCCCCAAAACCCTTGTGTATCTCCTCCTTTACATCAGCAAAACCAGTTTTGGTTATTTTGATATGCAAATCCTGCTTCTCCAGCATTTTATCCTGCTTCTCCAGCATTTTATCCTGCTTCTCCAGCATTTTATCCTGCTT
>JACUTP010000183.1 GCA_014859785.1 Candidatus Methanoperedentaceae archaeon
TTGGGGGAGTAGTCCGGGAGAGAGGAATTGCTCTGCCTTAAAAAAGAGTTTGGTCAGGAAAGGGGAGAGGGCTACTAATCAAGAAAGAGGTTACACGCGAAGTTAGGAGAGTGTTACTTCAATATTTCTAACCCCAAAAGATTTTACATCTACTGCTAACAGTAATCTTTATTAGCGATAGAAGTTATGTATGATATTGTCAAAACTATGAAAAGAGGCTTTATGAAAAAGGTTCAATATTCTTATCTTGAAGGGAAGTTCGAAAACCGAGTGACATTTGACCCTGCTGAGCGCAAATTATACGGGCACGACATAGCTGCAATACCCGGAATGATAAAGCCGCTCATCGGGAATACAACACCTGACGCAGTCGTTCAGCCACAGAACGAGAACGAGTTGATAGATCTTGTGAACTTGGTACGAAAACAGAAAATACCGCTCACTCCGAGGGGAAAAGCCACATCTGGATATGGAGGAGCAGTTCCGGTCAAAAAAGGTATCGTAGTTGATTTTTATCGCATGAAAGAAGTGCTTTCTATCGATAAAGATAATCTAACGGTTACGGTGTATCCGGGCATATCATGGGAGCAGCTTGACCGCAAGCTTGCAGCACACGGATTAACGCTGCGTCTCTATCCCACAAGTTACCCTTCATCAACAGTGGGGGGATGGCTGGCACAGGGAGGAGCAGGGATCGGGAGTTACGAATATGGCTACTTCGGTGAGAACGTACTATCAGCAAGAGTGGTTGTGCCCACTGGCGAGGTTCGTGAATTTTCAGGGGAAGACCTTGATCTTGTCTCTGAAGCAGAAGGGATCACAGGACTTATCAGCCAGGTCACGCTGCGCATTCAACGGGCAGAAGACATGGACGTGGCTGCGATAGCCTGTCCTGATGCTCATGACCTTCAGAAGCTTGTTAATACCATTATTGACGCAAAACTTCCCGTCTGGTCCATGGTCTTCATCAACCCGCGAATGGCAGAGATGAAGAACCGTGCACCTATAATGGAACATGCAGGCCACCCTGCAGAGGAACGGGTGCTCCTGCCTGCTGCTTACGTACTTTCGCTTGCTTTTCGCAAAAAAGATAGCAATACGATCCATTCGGAGCTTTTTGAAATGGTAAGATCATGTGAAGCTGAGATACTGAGCGATCGCATAGCAAAACACGAATGGGAGCACCGCTTCAAACTCATGGTCGTGAAAAGACTTGGTCCCTCCCTTGTCCCTGCTGAAGTGATCATACCCTTATCCGTACTGGGTGACGTAATGGGAGATATAGAGCGCAAAGTGGACCAACCTGTGGTCAAGGAGGGTGTCATTATCAGGAATGGCGCCAATGGTACTCCTGAAGCTGTCATACTGGGATTTATTCCCGCAGACCAGCGAAAGTTCAGTTACAATTTTGTATTCGGTCTTGTACTTACTATCATGAAGATCGCAGAGAACCATGGTGGACGACCTTATGCAACAGGATTGTACTTCTCAAAGAAAGCTGATAAGATACTTGGTAAAGAAAAAGTTGAGAGGTTGCGCGCGTATAAATCCGTGGTCGACCCCAGAGGAATAATGAATCCGGGAAAAGTGATAGGAAATGAGCTTCTCGGTATTGCTTTGCATGTAGCAGGGGCTATTGAACCAGTGATCAGGCCTTTTGGGAATTATGTAACCACGCGCATAGGTGAGCGACCTGAAGGAACCATACGCGACATCCCGGCTGATATAGCATGGTATGCCTATTCCTGCTCTCAGTGCGGCTACTGCCTGGACGAGTGCGACCAGTTCTACGGGCGTGGATGGGAGAGCCAGAGTCCGCGCGGGAAATGGTACTGGCTTCGCGAATATATGGAAGGCCGTGTCAACTGGGATCAGAAGATGGTAGATACATTCCTTGTTTGCACCACATGCGAGATGTGCGACCGCCGCTGCTCGGCTTCACTGCCTATTGAACCATCATGGATGAAGTTGAGAGGCAAACTTATCAATGAAGACAAGAGGATGACATTCCCGCCCTTTGTCATGATGGCTGAGGCCCTGCATGCCGAGGGCGACATCTGGGCAGGATACAGGAAAGACCGTTCTGCCTGGTTCCCGAAAGACTTATTAGATAAGCACGGACCGCGCCACAGGTCAAAGAACGTTTATTTCGCAGGCTGCACGGCAAGTTATGTTGAAAAGGATATCGGCATGGCAAGCGTGCGTCTGCTTGATGAGGCTGGCGTGGATTTCACATATCTTGGCGAGAAAGAGAACTGCTGCGCTACACCCGTTCTTGTTGCGGGCAAATGGGACCTGTTCGCTGAGACTATGAAAAAGAACATCGCTGCGGTGAAAGCTGCTGGTGCTGATACTGTAATAAGTTCATGTCCTGCATGCGATATGATGTGGCGGCAGGTTTACCCTGAATGGGCAAAAAAACTTGGTATCGAGTACCCTATTACTGCAAAACATTACAGCGAGATAGTATCGGAAAAACTCAAAACTGGTGAATTCAAGTTCCCTGCTAAAGCTGGAAAGCCACTGACAGTTACATGGCACGATTCATGCCACATAGGAAGGGCATCAGGCGTCTATGAACCTCCGCGGGATGTGATAAAGGCTATACCGAACGTGAAATTCGTGGAGATGAGTTCCAATCATGAGAAAGCACACTGTTGCGGCTCAGTTTTGACGCTAATAAAAGAGCCTGCTGTTGCAGCTGAAATAGGAAAAATACGTCTTGACGAGGCATTAGAAGCGGGTGCAGAAAAAGTGCTCGCACTGTGCCCCTGTTGCCAGTTCCAGCTCAGGGTGAGCAGGGATAAAAAGAATATACCCGTAGAAGTCGTGGATCTTGCAAGGTTTGCAGCATCGTCCCTGGGGTACGAGTTCCCTGACCCAAATCCAGAGGTACAGGTGCAGTGGGCTGTTTTTGAGGCTTTTGTGGCGCTAATGACGCCGCAGGGTTTTGCTAATCTTATGGGTACAATGTGGCCTGAGCTTATAGATGCCATGCCTTTTGGCATGGGTAAGATGATGCGAGTGATGGGAAAAGTCCCTGGAGCGCTAACATTGATGAAACCAATGTTCCCTGTGCTTTTCCCCACACTTCTGCCCATGATGCTGCCAGAGGTCATGCCCGTGATGCTCGATAAAGTGAAACTGAGTATACCGATGCCTGATTACATGGCAGAGCAGATGCCCGATTTAATGCCCAAAGTGATGGATAACCTGATGCCGCATATGATAAAGGATGTGGTGCCCCTGGTCACACAGCCTATGATAGACTATCTGAAAGGTCGCGAAGTGTTGATCCAATAATTGATCAATCATTATCCAGGCATTTCACATCTGTCGAGTGACATTTCGGGCATCTCACATTTGTGCCTATGCCTTTGAATTTTTTACTGCAGGAATTGCAGGAAAATTCATGCATGTCAGTTCCTTCACTCAGTTCCACGCCGAACGAATCACCTACACTGCACATAACACCTCCTTTGTCATGATCTTA
>JACUTP010000184.1 GCA_014859785.1 Candidatus Methanoperedentaceae archaeon
GAGGGCGCAGACACGTATGGCTGCATGCAGCCATACGTGGATTCCAGCTCCAGAATGAAGATTCTGAAGTTCCGCGGCATTGGAGAGCGCAACGGTATGGCAGGTGTGCCATACGTCATTAGTTATAAACTCCAACAACGTAATGCTGGATAATTAAATGTGAGGTCAGGATTTGGATTTTAAACTTGTTTCCGGATTTAAGCCGGCGGGTGACCAGGTAAAAGCAATTGGCGACCTGGTAACCGGACTTAGACAGGGTATGAAGCACCAGACACTTCTTGGAGTGACAGGTTCGGGCAAAACGTTCACGATTGCAAATGTAATTAATGAAGTACGCAAACCCACACTTGTGATTTCCCATAACAAAACCCTTGCAGCCCAGCTTTATTCGGAATTCAAGGCGTTTTTCCCTGAAAATGCAGTGGAATATTTTGTGAGCTATTATGATTACTACCAGCCCGAAGCATATATCCCGCAGACTGATACTTACATCGAAAAGGATGCATCCATAAACGACGAGATAAACAGGATGAGGCTTTCTGCAACGATGTCGCTCTTTGAGCGGCGGGACGTGATTGTGGTTGCAAGTGTTTCATGTATATACGGTATAGGTTCTCCTGAGGAATGGGATACCATGTCGCTTGTTCTCAGGGTTGGTGAGGAAACAGGGCGGAGAACGATATTGTCCGGTCTTGTTGATATGCAGTATGAGCGAAATGATATTGATTTCAGTTCAGGCAAATTCAGGGCAAAAGGGGATACCATCGAGGTGTTTCCGTCATATGCTACAAATGGTGTCAGGATTGAGCTTTTCGGGGATGAGATTGAAAGGATTTCCGAGTTTGACGCGCTGACAGGCAGGATTATCCGTGAAAGTGAGGCTTGTGTGGTATATCCTGCAAAGCATTTTGTGATGCCGCAGGAAAAACTTGAGGCGGCTATTGTTTCGATAGAAGCCGAATTAGTGGACAGGCTGCATGAACTTAAGAGTGGGGGGCATATACTTGAGGCTGCACGGCTTGAGCAGCGCACGAAATTCGATATTGAGATGATGCGTGAAATCGGGTACTGTCAGGGAATCGAGAATTACAGCAGGCATATGGACGGGCGCAATGCTGGTGAGCCGCCGTACACATTGCTTGATTACTTCCCTGATGATTTCCTGACTGTAATTGATGAATCCCATGTGACCATACCCCAGCTGAGGGGAATGCACTCAGGGGACAGGGCGCGGAAGGAGCCGCTTGTGAAATACGGGTTCAGGATGGAATCTGCTTTTGATAACCGCCCTTTGAGGTTTAATGAGTTTGAGGCACGGGTTAACCAGGTACTGTATATTTCTGCAACTCCTGCCGAATACGAGCTTGAAAAAAGCGCCCGGGTTGTGGAGCAGGTTATACGCCCGACCGGGCTTGTTGACCCGGAAATTGTTGTTAAGCCAGTAGAAGGACAGGTTGATGACCTGATTGGTGAAATTCATGAAAGGACATCTCAAAAACACAGGGTGCTTGTTACCACATTAACGAAACGGATGGCTGAAGACCTGACAGAGTATCTTATCGGCGCTGGGATTAAGGCGAGGTATATGCATTCTGAAATCGAGACTCTTGAGCGCATCGAGATTATCCGGGGTTTGCGGCTTGGAGAGTTTGATGTGCTCGTGGGTATTAACCTGCTGAGGGAGGGGCTTGATCTGCCCGAGGTTGCACTTGTTGCAATACTTGATGCTGATAAGGAAGGGTTCCTGCGCTCTGAACGCTCGCTTTTGCAGACAATAGGGCGGACTTCAAGGAATGTTAAGGGGCGTGTCGTGATGTATGCTGACAGGATTACAGGTTCCATGCAGAGAGCCATTGATGAAACAAACAGGCGACGGGAAATGCAGGTAAAGTACAACAGTGAGCATGGTATTACGCCGAAGACTATCATCAAGGCAGTTGAGCCAAGGGAGAGCACGGAAGAAGCGATGCCGAAAGAGGAAGAACTGCTGAATTATATCGTGGAACTGGAAGCCGAGATGCACAGGGCTGCAAAGGAGCTTGAGTTTGAGAAAGCCGCAAAGATAAGGGATATGATAGCGAAGCTGGAAAAGGAATTATAATTAGAATATGATAAAAAAATAATGAAAAAGATGCCTGGCATAAACATTATGACAGACACATGTTAATGGTTATTTACACGGAAGATTCTGGTATCAAAACAGCGTTAACAGTACCTTCCTGACCGGGTCTGTTGGTAATCCTTGCCTCGCCGATTTCGGTCTTTATGATGGCTCCTTTTGTAAGGATATTACGCCTGATATAGTGGATATTAGCAGGATTTCCTGATACTGTTTCAATGCTGACCTTCTTTGCAGTCCTGGTAGCAGGGTCTGTTACCAGTGCAACATTCTCTCTTAAGAGACGTGTTTTTTTCTGTCCGCCTTTTGTTTTAACTACCTTTGTTATTCTTTCACCGACATGGGTGTTTGCAGTCTCGCCGCCTATTTCGAATTTTCTCTTGCTTCTGGCGCTGACAATCCTGCCGCCCGTATATTTACGTCTTGATATTCCTTGCCATTTCATGATAATCCTCTTAAACTGAGATAATATTAATAATGTTTTCTCCAAAACGCAGTACTTAAATAAAAGCTTTCGCACAGGGAAACGATAGATGAAAGTGACATTTCACACACATAACCTCCAAAGCAGTAAGAAAGGTTAATATACCCATAACTAAATTAACCATATACAATCATGACAATAAGGAGGTGCAAAAACAATATGTGCAGTGTAGGCGATGGATTTAATATGGATATTTCAGCCCTTGAAACCAAACTCTGTAAATGCGAGGATTGCGGCAATGAATTCAAAGGAATCGGGAATAAGGCACGATGCCCGTCGTGTCATTCGGCAAACATATCAGATTTAAAGTACTGATGATTCCACTTACGAATAATGAAATGCTCATCCTGCACGGAACCGAAGGTGTTCTGGGCATGGTCAAGGCAGGAAAACATAACCAGTTTTTTCTTGAAACTGAGGATGAGGAAATTATTCTCGGATTAGAGCCAGACGACCTGCTTGTTGCTTCGGGATTCGGGACTGATGATAAAACAATAAACGGGTTAAAATGCGTGCTTTACATGATACGCGAGGTTGGTACGCCGTTTATCGTGTTGCCAAAAAAGCATCCTGCCTCAAAACGCCTGAAAATAGTGGTTTCCGTAGGTGACAGGACAAGGATAAGCTGTAATATAACCCCTGGAACACATCCGGAGCAGGATGTATTATGTGGAAGCGGCGAGTTTGACGGGGTGGAAATTATCGGCGTGGAAGGAGGAGTTGAGTTTAAGAACCTGACAGGCGGTTCTATCGAACGGATTCATTTTGGGATTTAAGGTTCCCTAATCCTTCATCCATTTTATTCACAACCTCAATTTATTTTGTTCGATTTATATCTGTGCTGCTACATAAGGCTACTTACCCATCAGAATACGCAAACC
>JACUTP010000015.1 GCA_014859785.1 Candidatus Methanoperedentaceae archaeon
CAAATGAACTTCAGGCAGAAGTTGCAAAGTTCAAACTGGACGATGATTCGCCAGGACTTCGGGACGAAACCATGGCAAAAGTGCATGGACAGGGTTCTGGAAAAAAATATGTAACCATAAAAAGCGGTATTTAACATGGAAGCTAAAACTACAGGCAAAGAAAGAAGTACCAGTGACATCGATAAAAAAATAAGAGGCGGCGAGCTCCAGCTTGTCGTCTTTAATATTGGTGATGAGGAGTTCGGCGTTGAAATAATGAATGTCCAGGAAATCATCCGTATGACCAATATTACAAAAATTCCGCAGGCACCGAATTATGTCAGGGGAATTATCAACCTTCGGGGAAGGATTGTGATTGTGATAAACCTTAATGACATAATGGGTATGGATGGAAAAAATTCAGATGAACATACCCGCATCATTGTAGCAGAGATGGGTGAGACTGTGGTGGGTTTTATCGTTGATTCCGTGACCGAGGTATTGCGTCTTCCTGAAATTAATGTTGAACCTGCTCCTGCTATAATTTCTAACAGGATTAACACCGAATATATCCTCGGGGTTGGCAAAATAAATGAAAGGCTGCTGATCCTCCTGAACCTGCATAACGTACTTAATGAAAATGAGTTTAACACCTTGAATAAACTTGCCTCAGATGCAGAAGGGGCAGAAGTAACCGTTTAAAACTTCTGCACTTTTTTTAATTCCTTGACAGCAATTAAGAGGTTAAACCGGGATTGTAAAACACAAAATATAAATATTAAAAAGATGGCTAATACTTAAAAACGCTTCAAAAACGGAAAAACGGTTTGCTCTATGTATTTACGCTATGTAAACGTATTTAATAGGGCTTTTGTAAAACAATTTAAAACGGTAGGTTTGAAAAAATGGAATTGAAGATGTTTAGAAAATTTATAGTAGCCAATTTAGTGTTAATCGGACTTCTCCTTTTTATTTCTAATGTGGGCGCTTCCGATAATTCTTGTATTGACTGTCATAAGACGTTATCCCCTTTTATTGAAGTTCAAAAACAATTTAACCAGATCAGGATTCAACATCTTGAAAAAAGCGTAAGCTGTTCTCTTGAATGCCACGAGGACAGGGTACAGCAACTTGCTACTGCAAATTACCTGCAGTGGAGTGAATCCACACATGCGTTAAATGATGTAACATGTGAAATATGCCACGGCGGAAATCCGGCACAGCCTGCTAAAGAAATGGCGCATGCAGGTATAAAAAAATCAACCGATACTGAAAGCCCGGTATATTATACCAACGTTCCGGAAACATGCGGTAATTGCCATTCAAAGGAACTTGATAATTTTGACAACAGCATGCATTACAAAAAGCTTAAAGATTTAAAACTTGCCCCGACATGTACCACCTGCCATGCGCCCCATACATTTGAGGTTTTAAATCCTGTAGAATTCAGGAATTTCTGTGGTAACTGCCATTCCGTGTACAAGAAGGTAGCACCTTATGATATTCCCCTGGATGCAGAATACTTGCTCGTAAAAGTAAATAAACTGAAATTCAATATCGATACGGCTAACCAGGATATATTCTGGGCAGAAAAAGAAGGTGTGGATGTAACACAGGCTAAAAAGCACGTTAATGATGCACTGGAGCGCATGAATGCCCTTGCACCTATGTGGCATGAATTCAACCTGACTCATTTTGAGGCTGAAGTTGATTATGCAAATAGCCTTGCATTGAAAGCCCGGGAGATGGTTGAACCATCTCCCACCCCAACACAGACCGAACCACCCCGAACACCCGGATTTGCAGGTCTTTATGGGATAGTGTCTCTTCTGGCAGTCCTGTTAATAAAGAGAAATCAGGAGCATAAGTAAACTGCATACAGGTGAGAGAATAATGCAACCACACTTGAAAAGGGCATTTACGTTACTGGCAATTATAATAATTGCCTTTATTTTTGTCAGGTCACTTGCAGTTCCTGGTTCATTCGGGGAATACGGCTGGTACCGGGGAGATTCGGTAAATGAATTAAGAAGTCAGGATATTGAGTATGCAGGTTCACGGACCTGTGGTGATGTGGGTTGCCACAATACACTGTATTCAATCTGGAACCAGTCCAGGCATAAAACAGTGAACTGCGAAACATGCCATGGTCCTTCTGAAAAACATGCAAGCAATATAAGGATAATGCCCGAACCTGCTGACGACTCAAGGGATTTCTGCGGTTTATGCCATTATAACAGGGTAGCAAGACCCGACGGGTTCCCGCAGGTAGACCCTGAAACACACGGGCAGAATTTAAGGTGCGCTTACTGCCATAATCCCCACAAGCCCTGGTTTGTGTGAATGGAGGTTTTAATATGAATTTATCAAGACGCGATTTTACTAAAATCGGATCAAAGATTGTTATAGGGGCGGCATCAGGTCCTGTAATTATCGATGCCCTTGTCAAAAAAGCCCGGGCTTTAGAAATTTCCCCGCTGCGGGATTACGACTGGAACGAGCATTTCTGGGGATATGTTGTTGATACTACGAAATGTATTGGCTGCGGAAGATGTGCCAATGCATGTAAACTTGAGAACGAAGTTCCTTTTGACGAACCGGTTTACAGGACATGGGTTGAAAGATACCGTGTCTTAAAAGAAGGTGAGGCGGTTATAGATTCTCCCAACGGTAGTATAGATGGGTTTACGGATGACATTCCTGAAGATGAAATAAATAAAGCATTTTATGTTCCTAAAATATGCAACCATTGTGAGAATCCACCGTGTGTCCAGGTCTGTCCTGTAGGCGCGACATATACTACAAATGACGGGGTAGTCCTTGTTGATTACGAATACTGTATTGGGTGCAGGTACTGCATACAGGCATGTCCTTACGGTGCCAGGTACTATAACAATGAAAAAGGTACAGCAGATAAATGTACATGGTGCTATCACAGGATAACCAGGGGGCTTTTGCCAGCATGTGTAAAGGCATGTCCTGTCGGTGCAAGGAAGTTTGGTGACCTTAAAGACACTGAAAGTGAAGTAAATAAAATCCTTGACAGGGAAAGGATTAACGTCCATAAACCAGAACTTGGCACCAAACCAAAAGTGTATTATATCGGACTTGACCGGGTGGTGAGATGATGGAAAACCTTGTATGGGGATATATATATCCCAACGAAGCTGAAATCCAGTGGAGCATCCTGATTGTACTCTATCCTTATATTACAGGTCTTGTTGCAGGTGCTTTCATAGCATCATCATTGTACCATGTTTTCGGTAACAAGGACATTAAACCGGTTGCAAGGTTTGCACTTTTAACCGCATTTGCTTTCCTTTGCGTGGCTATGTTGCCGCTTCTGGCACATCTCGGGAATCCGCAGCGTGCACTTTCGATTATGTTCACTCCGCATCTTTCCTCGGCAATGTCTGGCTTCGGGTACATTTTCTCGTTTTATTTTATTGTTGTAGTGCTCGAGATATGGCTGGCTTTCAGGGTAGATATTGTCAATGCGGCATTAAACTCAAGGGGGTGGAAAGAATTATTATATTCTGCACTGGCGCTGTTTTCATACGACATTTCAGAAAAAGCGCTGGAAGCTGACGAAAAACTCGGGAGGAAACTTGCCATAATCGGGATACCGTCAGCGGCTTTCCTTCATGGTTATGTGGGTTTTATTTTTGGCGGGATTAAAGCCAACCCGTGGTGGTCATCATCGCTCATGCCTATCATATTCCTGATGTCAGCAATTGTATCAGGAATTGCACTTCTTATTCTCCTTTATTTAGTAGTTATGAGAATCAAGAAACATCCGATAAATCATAAAACCCTTTATTCACTGGCGCATTACCTGTGGGTTTTCCTGATAGTTGCTGTTGTTCTTGAGATGCTTGAAATCATAAGTATAAAATATGAGGCACTTGAGGAAATAGAGATTATTGAACACCTGCTTGCAGAAAAAATCGCTTTCACGTTCTACGGCATACAACTTACAATGGGTGCTTTAATACCATTTATACTTTTATTGCTGGTTGGTGTTATTAAAAACAGGGATAAATTGAAAGTTGCCATGGTAGCTATTTCTTCCATGTTTATATTAATAGGCGTATTTGCAATGAGGTGGAATGTTGTAATTGGCGGGCAGGAAATATCAAAGAGTCTTGCCGGGACAATGACTTATGTTCCTGTTTTCTTCCATCATGAGGGAGTGTTACCAGCTATCATAATCCTGATAATACCATTCATAATACTGCGGGTTGTAACTTACATACTGCCGCCATGGAAGGATATGATGGAGGAAAACGAAGAAGTCGCCGTTTCTTCAGAGTAAATAAAAGGAATGTGGGATTTCCCGGGTGTGTAAAACGCCGGGGAAATCATTTATTTATTTTTCCCAGGATTTATTAAACAGTATAGAATATTTTCAGAACATAGTAGATTATCAATAAAATTACTATTATTGCCAGGATCGTTACAATTTCATCTTTTTTAATGCTTATTTTATCCATTTAAACCACCTTTCCTCGTTTTTAACTTCAATTTATTGTTTTATCATTCAACTATATTAAACCTGCCCATAAAAATATCGTAAGGTATTTATTATATAGAATCGTGCTACAGAGCAATTAAGTTTATAAAAACGGGAATGAAAAACGGGTTAACAGTTATAAAAACGGCATTAACGTAAGTAGTGTAAAAAGCAACCACAATAACGGTGGAAATAAAAATGCCCCCAAAACCTAAAAACTCATACTTTTTCATGCACGTATTTAAAATATTATTTGTTTCGATAGTGCTTGCACTTTTCATTGTAAATGCTGGTACGGCTAAACCCGGATATCCGGATTCACCTGATAATTCGTGTGTTGACTGCCACAAAAAAATATCCCCCTTCACTGAAGAACAGGGGCGACTTAATGAAATAAGAATTAAGCATATTGAAGAAAATAACGCTTCATGTTCATTCGCATGCCACGAGGATGTCCTGCGGAGAAGGGCTTCAGATAACTACCAACAATGGTATGATTCGGAACATTCCAATTATTATGTTACCTGTGATATATGCCATGGCGGCGACCCTGCCTCACATACGGAAGAAAAAGCCCATGCGTCAATGAAAGATATTAATAATCCTGATAGTCCGATTTATTTTAAGAACATCCCTGACACCTGCGGGAACTGCCACTTTGAGGAAATTGACTATTTTAAAAACACTATGCACTACCAGAGATTAAGTGCTACAGCCAGCGGACCGTCGTGTATAACATGCCATAAAACCCACAGTTTCAAGATACTGACATCTTCTGAATTAACAGTTGTTTGCAGTGTTTGCCATAATTTACAGGAACAGATTGCATCGGCAAGTGTGCCAAGGGATGCAAAAAATGCCCTTGAAAAACAGGAAAAACTGAAAACAGGAATTCTTGAAGCAAGGGTTGCTATTGTTAATGCCAAATCTTCTGGTAAAGAGGTCGCAACAGCAGAGTTGTATCTAAATAATGCAGAAAACACATTTGATGGATTGCCCCATCTCTGGCACAGGTTTGACCTGAAGAATTTTGATGAAAACGTCCAGAAAGGTATTGAATGGGCTAAAAGAGCAGAATATGAAGCATCGGGTATTGAACCTGAAGTACCTGAAATACCTGGTTTTGGAATAATAATGATTACAGGTATTTTCGCAATGTTATACATTATTGGAAAAAGGGAGCACTGAGTTACATGGAAAACGTCTCCCTGATAGCTGTTTTAAAACACTGGGTATCACGAAACAAGCTCCCCCTTATAATAATTCTGGTTATCCTGTTTTCAATGGTAGCCATAGCATCTGAAAAAATGCTTGAAATAACTGAAAATCCTGAATTTTGCGGAAAGAACTGTCATATAATGAGACCTTACTACGATTCATGGCGGACTTCGTCACATAACGATGTCAGATGTGTTGACTGCCATTATGAACCAGGGCTTGTCGGGCATGCAAAAGGCAAGATCGGCGGGCTTATGCAATTCTACAACTATGAAACTACAGTTGAAGAGTATTCTGGAAAGCTTTACGCAAAAGTCCTTGACAAGAACTGCCGGTTATGCCATGAAAACCGCTTGCACCTGGAAGTTAACTATATGGGTGTCAATTTCAGTCATGATAACCATTTACTTGAACCAAAGCGGAATGTCGGGTTGACATGCACAAGCTGCCATTCAATGGTTGTTATCGGTATGAAAGAACACCAATCAGTTACTGACCCGTCATGCAGCCAGTGCCATCCCAATATAATCCAGGAAGACCTGGGTCATATAGTAGTTACAACTTCAACCTGTTTTACCTGTCACTTCAAAGCCACCTCTGAAGATAAAACCATATCAGGCTGCCCTTCATGTCATGGACCACCCGAACAAACACATAAGGATTATACGAATTTTGACCACTCAAAGCATCTCAGCCGTGGATATGAATGCACTACCTGCCACGTAAACATGTCAAGCGGTACAAATGAAATTGTCCAGAAGACAATATGCCTATCATGCCACACAAGCAAGGAAAGAGTGGGAAAATATGATGATTTCGAATTCGTGCATGATACGCATGTTACCAAAACCAAGATAGCATGTTACAACTGTCACTTAGAAATTAAACACGAGCCGGGAATCAAGGAAAACCTTTGTGCATCCTGCCATGGACAGGAGCATCCGAGCGACTGGCTTAATACGCACAAGAAAGAAGTATTGATCGGGAAGGTTTGCAGTGACTGTCACAAGCCAAATTTCTGTTCTGACTGTCATGCTACCGGTGTTTCAAGTGGTAAAAAACAGATATAGTTCAGTAGCCAGCAGTCGCACTCCCGGTAAAACTTATCTGGTTCTGAATCTTATACCTGGTTTTACATTAAGACGATGGAAACAAAATATAAAAACACCACTATCAGGATTACATCCGGGGTTTATGAACCCTGTGAGGATTCATTCCTGCTTGCAGATGCTGCATTAGCCGAGATAAAAGACGCGGATCATATCCTTGAAGCGGGGTGCGGAAGCGGAATTATATCAGCAGTAATAAATGCAAATACAAAAGCAAGCATCATCGGGATAGATATAAGTCCCCATGCTGTAAAATGCACGAAAGAAAATGGCATTCAGGTGATAAGGGGCGACCTGTTAAACTGCATAAAAGGGAAGTTCGATATTATTATATTCAATCCCCCATATTTGCCAACAAGAGAATTTGAAAAGGAAAAAGGCTGGATGAATGCAGCCCTTGATGGTGGACCCGACGGCAGGCAGGTAATTTACCGATTCCTTGATGATGCGGGATTTTATCTTGTTAACCATGGGAAAATACTGATGCTGGTATCATCGCTCACAGGGATAGAAGAGATAAAATCCAGGATGTTATCCCTGAATTTTTCTGTGGAAGAGGTGGTTCAGGAAAGATTTATGTTCGAACAACTGGTGGTTCTATTGGCAACTAAGTTATAATTACCGCAGAGTTAGTTGCTCAGGAATTATATATCTATTTCTGCAAACCTGTCTAAATCAGTCCGGTGTCCCCAGATATCTCCTACAATGAGTTTTATATTACTCGTTTTTAAGAGCATTTTTGTGGTTCCTGATAGTGTCTTGTGGTAGGAAGACGGTAACTGTATCCGTTTTAATTTCGGACTATACTTTATCAGTTCAAAAATGTTTTTTTCAGATGGTCTGAAACAAAAATGTACATTTTCCTCTTTTCCATCGAGATCCTTGAGGTCTTCCTCAGAGCCAATTATCCTGAAAACGACTTTCATAATATGTCTATATGACAATTCTATTATTTATATTTGTTACCTTTCAACGACCCTTGATTCTTTCAGGGCTATGGTATCATAAACCCGTTGTTTTAGTCGTAAAAAAGACTGCTTTTTCTTAAAACGTGACTTTCTTGCTGTGGAATATCCTTACTGCGTTAATTTTAAGTAGAATCATGCAAATGAAATATTGACCAAATTAATAGGGAGGTTATTAAATGGTTGATACATGGAATGATTTCAGAAGATTTGATGAAGTGATGAACAGGATGTTTGAGGAATTCTGGGGACGACCTGGCAGGCGGAGATTACTGCCGTCCAGGCTTTTACCGTCAGGTGAGGAAAAAGGTGAACTTGTTGAACAGAGGCAGCCTTTCATAGATGTTGTAGAGACTGATAATGAGGTCATAGCAACAGCTGAAATGCCAGGGCTCGAAAAGGAGGATATCAACCTTAACATTTCAGAAGATAGGCTTGAGATATCAGCAGAAACAAAGCACGAGGAGAAAAAGGAAGAAAAAGGCTATGTCTACAGGGAGATAAGCAGGGGGAGTTATTACCGTGCAATATCCTTACCCTCGTCAGTAGACCCTGATAATTCAAAAGCAACTTACAATAACGGTGTTCTTGAAGTTAAAATGCCAAAGACGGAAATCAAGAAGAAAAAGCCGATAAAAGTTGAATAGAGGGAGTTGTGGTGCCTGGGCAGCCCCTGTTTATCGGGGTTGCCCGGTTTATTTTTTACTTAATTCGAATTCATGAGTGTTCGGTTAAGCAATCCATGTATCCATCAACCTCTTTCTATTTTTGTTGGGATCATTTCCCTGACCTATAAAGATATCAAATAAAGTAAGCATATCCAATTTTAGACCCATGCTCTCAAGAACTTCTTTCAATAATCTATCTGCATTTTCAGTAAACACTTTTGCCCATCGTAGATGAGTATATAGGTGAGCTTTTTTAGGATCTACATTTTTTACTAATCTCAAAATTTTGCGAGAACACATAAGTGTCAAAATCGCTACCCAGATCAGGCATTTAGCTGGAGATATTGGATGTAACCAGGGATTTTCTCCCTGCCTTAAATAAAATCACAAAAGAAAACTTGAGTGTATCAGAAGTCTCAGTTTAGTATGGGCGCATTAGCACGAGGCACGTTATATTTCATGTCAGTCCAGCTTGTCTTCCTCACCAGCGGATACATCATCAACGCCGCCCTGCAGCCTGCGGCATCTTCGGAGTGGTCATATCGCTCATGACCCTGCAGTGATGTTTAGCAGTTCCATACAAAGGGTTGGTGTCATTGGTCTGGTGCTGCTGGGATATGCCATCTACGGCGCTATTGCAGGGTATCTCCTGGAACCTCTGGTAGGCGTGGGTATCGGATGGTACTACCGGAAAGTACATCAGGGAGTCCATGAGGTGCTTCTTAGCCTCGTTTATAAAGATGCTCTTTGCGCCGCTGGCTGTATTTGTAATAATCCTGGCAGTTCCGGTAAGCGGGCTTATCCTGCCGCTGTGGTATGCGTTCCTGTTCGGGATATATTTAAGTATTCTCGTACTGACCTTCAATTGGAAGCTTCCAAAGATATCACTCGCAAACCATTATATATTGAATGCAACAAACACTAATCTAAACTCAAAAAATGGGTAAAGGAGTGGTTAGATTTTGGATACTGAACAAGTAAAGAAGAAAATTATAAAACTGGTTAAAGTGGGAATGATCTTCTGGATAATAGGTTTACTAATGGTCATTTCTGCAATAGTTATAGAATTCACGATAGAAAATTCTACGGGATATATGCTTTTGACATTGCAACTCGGGGGTATAGGGTTAATACTTTCAGGAATATTCCTGGCACTTGTTGCAGTAGTCAGTGTTCTGGATATGATTCCGGACAAGCAGGTAATTTGAAAGGGATAATTTTTCCTTTGCTTTTTTTGCATCAATCGATAAGCTTCACTTCAACTGTTTCACCTTTTTCATAACCTTCAATATTTTCCGGTATTACCACAAACCCGTCAGCCTTTGACACTGAACTCAATATCCCGGCACCTGATGTTGCAAGCGGAACCGCGTGTCCATTTTCAAGCCTCACCCTGGCAAATGTCTTAAAACCCGTGCGGGAAGCTATTTTCTCAGATAACACTGCCAGGACCGTGGTTTCGTATTCCCGGGGCATGTTCCCGAGTTTGCGCAACGCCTCCTTCCCAAACCAGTAAAGCGCCACGATACCGGCAACAGGGTAACCCGGCATGCAGATAACAGGCTTGCCATTGATAATACCGAGAGCCGTGGGTTTTCCCGGGCTGATACCCACACCGTGAACGACCAGTTTACCAAGTGATGCAACAACTCCCGGAACAAAATCCCGCTTACCCACAGACGTACCCCCGCATATTATTATCATATCAGCATCAAGGTTTGCTTTGATTGCGCTTTTTATCATTCCAGGATTATCGGTTACAATATCATGAAGCCCTGGCACTCCCCCCCATTTCCTGATATAAAGCTCTGTCATCAGACCGTTTGTTTCGTAAACCTCTCCGATTCCAGGCAGGGCATCCCCCTTTGGTATAAGTTCCTCACCGGTCGGGATGATTGCCACAACAGGCTTCCTGAATACCTTGATTTCCCTGATACCAAGTGAGGCAATAACACCAATATCACAGGGGCGCAGGAGCTTACCCCTTTTAATTATCATCTCGCCTTTTCGTATATCTTCCCCGATTTCCCCCACATTTTTCAGGGGATGCACCTGTGTAAATACCTCAACAATTCCACCATGTGTTTGCGTATCCTCAACCATTACAACAGCATCAGCGCCTTCCGGGACCGCAGACCCTGTATGGACACGCACACAGCTGCCTTTTCCAATACTGTCCCCTGTTTTTAGTATTACCGGGGATGTGCTTCCCCCACCAAGCGTATCGGATGCCTTAACTGCAAACCCATCCATTGCCGCCCTCCTGTAATGCGGAACATCCGTTTTTGCGGTTATATCTTCGGCACTGACCCTGCCGTCACACTTCTCAACATTAAGGTTTTCTGACCCTGTAAGCGGTTCAAATGAGGCAAGGAAGAGTTCCAGTGCCATATCAGCATTCATCCTGGTTTTAAACATTATCCACCTGAAACAGGAGGGAAAATGGCAAGCTCATCATCCGGATGCAGTTCCCGTTCCAACCCGCCTGAGCCATGAATATTGTTCCCGTTAATAAAAATATTGATATGAGACCGAACAGTACCGTTTTCAAAAACCAGTTTTTCAAATCCTGGAAAGCTGTTACAAAGGGAGGCGAGTATCTCCCTGACAGTCGCGCCTTCAAGTTCCAGTTCTTTTGTTTTCGCATATTCCCGGAAATTTGCAAACAGTTTTACCCTGATTTTTGGCATTGGATTAAGCATGTTCTTATTAAACCATAAATGCTATGAATATGGATTAACTATGGTAAGCAGATGAATAAAAAGAAGTCCGCCCTGTATGGTATCTTTATCATCCTGGTTGCTATTGCCTTTTTCCTGAGGCTGTATAACCTTGACGAGCGTGTTTTCCACCATGATGAAGCAGCCATGGGATATTTTACATACCAGCTTTTCAAGGACGGTGTGTATTCCTATAATCCTTCATTCCATGGTCCTTTTATTTATTACGTGACTGCCGGGATGTTCAAGATTTTCGGGGACAGTATTTTTATAGCCCGCCTGCTTCCTGCACTCCTTGGCGCTTCCATGATTCTTTTCCTTATTCCCCTGCGGCAGTATATAGGTGACAGGGGTATGGTTATTTCTGCGTTTTTCCTGGCATTCTCACCGTCGTTTGTTTATTACTCACGTTTTTTCAGGACTGATATTTTCATATCCTTTTTTTACATGGCAATCCTGGTATGCGCAGTAAAATATATTGAAAATAAGACTGGAAAATTCAGCGTGCCAGGGATAATGTACCTGTTTTTCGGGGCGGCGGGACTGGCATCGCTGACTGCCCTTAAGGAAAACGGATATATCACGGTGACGTTGATTGCGTTTTTCTTATTCCTTGTATTTGCGAGGGGAAGGTGGTACAAAGGATTATTCGGAAAGTTGAAAAGACAGGATAAGGTGGTAATGATAACATTAGCAGAAGGGTTATTTTCAATTCTTGTATTACTGGTTGTTTTTTCCCTTTTTTATACAGGAAAGCCGTTTGACCCTGCAGGCATGATGGATGCTGTTGGAAGTGCGGTTAGCCACTGGGTAAGGATGCATGAAATCGAGCGTATCGGTGGACCTATGTATTATTACCTGCCTATTATGGCACTGTATGAACTTCCGGTAGTTGTATTCGGGTTTGCAGGGATAATCCATTTTTACAGGAAGAATAATTTCCTGATGAACTTCCTGGCATACTGGGCATTGATGAACCTGCTTGTTTATTCATATCTCCAGGAAAAAGTTCCCTGGCTTGTGTTAAACCCGCTTTTGCCGTTGGTGATTATTGCGGGAACGTATATCGGGGAACTCGTGCCGCAGTTAAGAAACGGATTCAGGCAGAAAGCCGGCGCTCTCATCATTATATTCCTTATCCTGGGTTCGTCCTATTTCGTGTATTCCGGGGTTTTACTGAACTACCGGAATTTCACAAACCCGGCAGAGCCGCTCATACAGGCAGCACAGCCCCCGCAGGATTTTTCGGGTTTTATAGGAAAGATAGAAGGAATATCCTCGCAGTATGACGGCAAATCAACACGGATACAGGTTACTGATGGTGGTATCGAGACGCAGTTCCTGTGGTACCTGCGCCATTTCGATAATGTAAAATGGAAGGTCAGCCTCGATGCTGTGTTCGATGCACCTCTTGTTGTGGCGCATGACACTGACGGCAACAGGTCAGAGGCTGACATTGTCAGGAGCCGCCTGCGAACGGATTATGAGAGGCTTGACAGTGCAAAAATGTCCTGGTACTTTTTAAAACCCGCTGATGTTACCCTTGATTTCCTGCTGTACAGGAAAATTGACAGGGAACCCGGCGGGTACAGGATTGTGCTGTTTTACCAGCCCAGGGTGTGATAAATTATTGATTAACCAGCACTTCGTCCATGCTACCGCTCCTGAATCCCAGAAGGTCAAGTGTGATATATGAAAAACCCAGTTTTTTAAACCCAGAAACCACCTTTTCCCGGATTTCCATGAACCGCATTATATCACCTGGCATAATCTCGATGCGCGCAATCCCGCCGTGGTCGCGCACCCGGACAACCCTGAAACCTGACCTGCGCAGGAAATCCTCGGCATAACCCACACGCTTAAGAGCATCTTCTGTGATTTTTTGCCCGTAGGGAAAACGTGAGGAAAGGCAAGCCATTGAAGGCTTATCAGCAACCGACAGTCCAAGGATGCGCGCCATCTCCCTGATTTCTTCCTTTGTTACCTTAAACTCAACAAACGGGTTATATGCACCTTCTTCCTCAACAGCCCTGCGCCCGGGTCTGTGACCTTTTAAATCAGAAAAATTCGTACCCTCGATAACGGTATTTATTTTGAGCCTTTCTGCCAGTTGTTTGAGTTCCCTGAGCAGTCCCTTCTTGCAGTAGTAGCACCTATCGACAGGATTATCCGCAAATCCGGGCTCATTGAGTTCATCATAAAAAATAACCTCGTGCCTGATGCCAATCTCATCTGCGACAGCTTTCGCACATTCAAGCTCGCCGGGCGCGAGAGTCTGCGAGTCAGCTGTGACAGCAACAGCCCTGTCTCCCAGCGCCCTGTATGCAAGCGCTGCAAGTACTGAGCTATCCACACCGCCTGAAAAGGCAACAAGTACACTGCCTTTTAAAGCCAGCCAATTAACAATTCCCTGTATTTTGTCTTCGATAGCCATTAAAGGAATATAACCAGTTACAGTAACCGTGCCGGTATCTTCTGTTTCCCGATAAGGTCATTGACATCCTCGGCATCCCTTATGATGTCGTATTTCCCATCTTTGACAAGTATCTCGGCACACCTCGGTCTTCCGTTATACTGGCTGCTCATGCTGAAACCGTAAGCCCCGGCATCCAGTAATGCCACAAGGTCACCCCTCTCAACATGGGGCAGTACCCTGTCATGGGCAAGGATGTCGCCTGTCTCGCATATGGGGCCAACGATGGTGTATGTTTTCTCAGCAGGAAGGTCTGCCTTGTTTGCCAGCAGGGCATGGTGGTAAGAATCATACATGGTCGGGCGGACGAGGAGGTTGAACCCGGCATCCACACCCACGAAAGTACGGGCTGCATGTTTAACAGAATTCACGCGGGCAAGCAATATGGTCGTGTCGCCCATGATATATCGTCCGGGCTCAAGGATAAGTTTTGGTGATATTCCGATGCCAGAGATCCTGTCATTAAATACCGGAAGAACAACATCAGCGAGATCATGCGGGGTCGGCGCTGGCTTTCCTTTCTCGTAAGGAATCCCGAGCCCTGAGCCGACATCCACGAATTCAAGGTTAACCCCCAGCCGCGTGAGTTCTTCCACAAGGTCCATTATTTTCTCTGCTGCTTCAATGAAAGGTGCTGTATCAAGAATCTGGGAGCCGATGTGGCAGTGAATTCCCGTGGGATTAATACCTGGAAGCTGCAAAGCCTCGCGGTATATTGCAGTCACTTCTTCTGCCGGGATGCCAAACTTTGATGTACGCAGTCCTGTGGATATTTTCGGATGGGTTTTTGCAGAAACATCAGGATTCACGCGGAATGCTATATTCACGGTTTTGCCAATATCATCTGCAATTGCGGAAAGGGTGTGCAATTCATCCTTTGAATCAACAGAAACCCTTACCCCTGTTTCCACGGCTTTTTCGAGTTCAAAATCTGTTTTTGAGTTGCCGTTAAACAGTATCTTATCGTGCGGGATTCCTGCTAGCAGCGCCATGTAAAGCTCCCCGTAACTGAATACATCTGCACCTGCACCTTCCCTGGCAAGTATCCTCATTACAGCAAGGCTTCCGTTGGCTTTGGCAGCGTAATAGATGTCAGCATCAGGAAATGCGTTCCTGTATGCCAAAAAATTTTCAACAATCCTTGACTCGTTGGTGACAAACAGGGGAGTCCCGAATTTTTCTGCAAGTTCTGTAGTATCAACATTTCCGAGCGTAAGGTGGTGATTCCTGACTTCAAGATGATTCTTTATCGTGAACATGGGTATCACAATTAACTGAAATAATATTATAGTTATCCCAGCCAGGAATCAGGCAATGCATGTTATTACATATCCAGCGCCCTGTTACACAGGGTATCCGTATATGAGTTATCTTCACGTTTGACCCATACGAATTCCAGTTTTTCAAAATTGTTGCAAAGTTTCTTAGCCTCATGGAAAAGGGGTATAAGGTTACTGCTTTTTACCCTGTACCTGCCTGTTATCTGTTTAATAATAAGCTGGCTGTCACCCCTTACTTCCAGTTCTTTGCATCCCCTGTCCCTTGCAAGTTTCAAACCCTCGATCAATGCCTTCCATTCCGCAATGTTATTGGTCCCCCTGCCCAGGCACTTTGAGAGTTCCTTAATTTTTTTCCCGTCCTTCATCAAAACGACACCTATAGCCATAATGCCCGGATTGCCCCTGCATGCACCGTCAAATTGTAAAATATAGCTCATGGAACCAATCCTGCCTATGACTTTATTTTAACCTCGTCAAGCAAAAAAGGTGGATAATAGACACCGTTTTCTGTAATCAAGGCGCTTACATTCTCCATCGGGGTTGCATCAAACGCAGGGTTGTACACATCCACCTCCAGCGGAGCAATCTGGTAGTTCCCGAAAAACCTGAGTTCATCAGGGCTCCTTAGTTCTATCTCGATATCCTCCTCGAACTGCTCAAAATCAAACGTGGAAACAGGCGCTGCAACGTAAAATGGTATCCCGTGTTCTTTTGCGATAACAGAATGTGTATATGTGCCAATCTTGTTAAACACGGCATCCTGCGTAATCCTGTCAGCGCCCACGATGACCTTATCCACCATGCCTTTTCGCATCACATGACCTGACATGCTGTCAGTGATAAGGGTAACAGGTATTTTGTCCTCCATTAATTCCCATGCGGTAATCCGGCTTCCCTGGTTCAATGGGCGTGTTTCGCACGATATGACCTTGATGTCCTTTCCATGTTCAACAGCAGAGCGTATTACACCAAGAGCCGTTCCCCGGTCAACGCATGCCATTTTACCTGCATTACAGTGTGTCATGACAGTATCCCCGTCTTCGAGAAGTTTTTCCCCGTGTTCACCGAGCTGCCTGTTCTTTGCCACATCCTCGTCTGCAATGAGCCGTGCCTCATCAAGTGCGAACATCCTGGCTTCCCTTGTGTTCTTTGCTTCTTCAATAACCCCGATAACACGGTTCACACCCCATGAGAGGTTCACGGCAGTCGGGCGGGTAGCGGAAATGGTTTTTCCCGCAGTTTCAAGCTCATGTGTAATTCCAGCCAGTGTTGTTGCATTGCTTATATGTGCTGCAAGTGCCACACCGAAACCACCGGCTGCCCCGAGTGCAGGCGCTCCCCGGACACGCAGGGATTTAATAGCCTCGCACAGGGAATCAATGGTTCTGCATTCAATAACCCTTTTTTCACGCGGCAGGAGTGTCTGGTCAATCATTATAATCGTGTTATTGGTATAGTCCCAGTCAATTGTTCTCATCGGAATCAACATATCAGCCATTACATATTTAAATCCTGCCGTTTCAGGAAAAGGTATGATTGTTGTGAAACTCGGAGGAAGCCTTATGCACAGGGCGCGGGAGCTGGTTCGGGAGATGGATGAATATTCAGTTGCCACAGGGGACAGGCTCCTGGTAATTCCGGGAGGTTCAATCTTTGCTGATACCGTTCGCAAAGTAAATGTTTCGCAGGAAACTGCCCACTGGATGGCAGTGCTTGCTATGGAACAGTACGGCTATTATCTTGCAGATGGTACGGGTGTGGGGCTTATTCATGACCTTGATACGAAAGGTGAAGGGACGCGGATTCTTCTTCCTTACACATTCCTGAAACAGAATGATGAACTTCCGCATTCATGGGATGTAACATCAGACACAATTGCCGCATGGGTTGCGCTAAGGCTTGGTGCAAGATTAATCAAGGCTACTGATGTTGACGGGATATACATAGACGGGAAACTGGAAGCAGAAACTGGCGCCTGTGACCTTATCGGGAAGGATACGTGCGTGGACGCACATCTTCCGCATTTCCTTCTCAGGAATAAGATGAATTGCGAGGTCGTAAACGGCAACTGTCCTGGCAGGCTCGTCAGGTCCTTCAAGAATAGAGTAACCGGGACAGTAATTAAAGGATAAACCATAATATAAATCGAGTGTTGATGGCGCCCAGGGCGTTGTAAAAACACATGTTCTTGGAGATGTTATAGTACATATCTTACCTATCCTTACATTGCGTATTATCGGAATCTTCTATAGTTAGTTTTAATAGCATTCGGCTATAAGGGAGACAAAAAACCAGGAGAATATTATGGTAAGAACAGAGAAACCTGAAAAATGCGTCTCATGCGGTGTAAATCTAGTCGAAAAAGGATATGTAAGATTTCCCTGCCCCCAGTGCGGAAAAGAGATAGGAAGATGTGTCAGCTGCAGGCACCAGAGTAATAGTTATAAATGCCCTGGATGCGGATTCGAGGGACCGTGAAATTATGGGTGAAGTTGCAGCCAAGATAAAAATTATGCCTTCAGGCATGGATGTCGATTTAGATAAGCTTAAAGAAGACATCACAAAGGTAATCCCCCAGGGCGCTAAATTACACGGATTCGCGGAGGAACCAATAGCGTTCGGCTTAAAAGCTCTAATTGTAGTGGTGCTTGTAGGCGATATCGAAGGCGGGACTGAGAAAGTGGAAGAAGCGATCGGTAAAGTCGAAGGTGTAGAAAGCGTATCTGTTGTTGAACTTGGCAGGACATAGTATTTTTCCTGCTTTATTCTTTTTTGGGCTTGTAGATCAGGGGTAGATCGTTGCGTTCGCAACGCAAAGGCCGCGGGTTCGAATCCCGCCGAGTCCATGTCCAAAACAAGGTATGAGGAGCCATAATTATGAAACTTGATGCCCATATCGTATCGCGGGGATGTGCACAGGGCGAGGCGCTTGTCACCTCAGAGCCAATTTCATTCCTTGGCAGTGTTGACCCGCGGACAGGGGTTGTTGTGGAGAAAGGTCATGAGCTTGAGGGAAAAAGCGTAAAGGGGAAGGTGCTGGTATTCCCTGGCGGCAAGGGTTCTACTGTCGGCTCGTATGTGATTTACCAGCTTAAGAAAAACAATGCTGCGCCCTGTGCTATGATAAATGTTAAGGCTGAGCCGATAGTAGCCGTCGGCGCGATTATTTCAGGGATTCCGCTTGTTGACAGGCTGGAAAAAGACCAGGTTTCTAACATAAAAACCGGGGATAATATTTTAGTGGATGCGCTCAATGGGAGCGTGGAGATATTATGAACGATGAAAACGAGTATCTTGAGATTAAAATGAGTGCAGGGTGGTTCCTGACAGTGTCAAAGCAGACAAGTGATAAGTTCGGGGACGAGAAGGAATATATTGAGATAGCAAAGGAGAGAAGTGGGCAGAAGCGCGCCCGGTTTAACCTGAATCCTAAGTACGTGCGGGCACTCGGCGAGGCGCTTGTTAAGTTTGCGGACGATAACAGTCTTTAGGGTATAAAAACAAAAGCCAGGAAACCAGTTACAATGGCAACCACAATAGCCTTAATACTTTTCACTTACAGCACATGGGACGAATACCAGGTAAGGAATAAGGATTCACTTCGGCAGGTGGTAATAGAATTTGATTTTGAGACAGTGAAAGAGGGATTGAAAGTAATTTAAAGATCGCATTGATTATATTCTTATAAGCGAGACTTTTACTATGGGGGAGGAAAGGAGGGTATAAATATATATTTTTTTAGGAAGTATATACTGAAAACACCAATGATGGCTGCAGGCAAAACATCAGTAAATTAAAGGGTCAATACCTGAAAACACCAGTTTATCATTATTAACCATTTTATTCGTAACTATACGAACCATAATGTTTAATATGCCGCGGATACGTTATACTAAGTATAATATGACCCGATACGCAAATCGAAAAACAGATGACTGGCTTCATTGCACGTTCAGCGCCATAATCGACATCTTTGAAATGGAGAAAAATCGTGAACCCACACACCGGGAAGTCAATAACTTCATAGAAGCTGTTGGCTGCCGCGGGGCAATGGTAAAATGACACGATTAATCATTAGGCTCCGGCGTGATTAAATAGAAAAACTTAATGTGGACAAACCTATCTATCTATTAAAAACATTTGCCAATATACTACCAATGTGGTGCTAAAGACGAGTAACGAAATGGATTGTTATCAGTGCGGAAAGTGCACATCTATATGCCCGATGCGGAGAGTTTCAAAAACCTCCCCGCGCAGGTCAATTTATAATTCAAAAGTCTATGGTCTTGATTCGGATGATATCTGGACATGCCTGACATGCGGACTGTGCCCGATAGGATGTCCCCAGAATGTTGATTTTCTCAAGTTCATAAAAGAGGAAAGGGAAGGGAAAAAACCCCTTGATGTTGCGCATCTGGGCGTTTTCACGGAGTTTGCCGAACTGAGTTCAAAACTTGACGGAATCTCTCATGTAAAAGAATCCGGCTCAACATACGGCTATTTCCCCGGATGCGTGGATATGCTTGGCTTATTCCTTCATGATGTCAAAACTGATTTTGGCGAGATAACAACTTCCTCGCTTAAACTCCTCGATAAACTTGGTATTAAACCCAGCCTCATGGAGATGAAATGCTGCGGTCATGATGTTCTATGGCAGGGGAAAAAGGAGGTATTCGAGCGGCTGAAGGAGGACAACACCAGGTACATCAAAGAAAGCGGAATCGATACCCTGATTACAAGCTGCGCCGAATGTTACCGCACCTTTTCAAAAGATTATAACCTAGGTATAAAGGTCGTCCATACATCCGAACTTCTTGATAAACTCGGACTTAACATTGACGCAGACGTTACCTACCACGACCCGTGCAGGCTCGGGAGGCATATGGGTGTGTATGATGCACCCAGAGCTGCCCTTGCTGGAAACGGTGTCAGGGTAACTGAGATGGAACACTCAAAGGATAATGCCCTGTGCTGCGGTGTGAGTAATTTCATGAACTGCAACGAGCAGACAAAAGCCCTGCGTATTATCAGAATGGACGAGGCTGCTGCAACAGGAGCAAAGACGCTGATTACCACCTGTCCGAAATGCCTTGCGCATTTTAACTGCCTTAAGAACGAGAAGGAGCCTGTGAAGAATTATGAGCTTGATGTTGTTGACCTAAACGTATTCCTTGCAAGACAACTGGAGGAGAAATGATAAAAACCAGTGGACTTGACCCGAATTTCAAGTATGAAATCGCCAGTGAACCGGGTGGTGAGAATATCAAGCGCTGTTTTAACTGCACAGGATGCACGGTGGGGTGTCCTGTCACTGAAATCGATAACAGTTATAACCCGCGCAAGCTCCTCAGGAAAGCCCTCCTCGGCATGCGGGATGAAGTGCTTGCAGATGATACGCTGTGGCTGTGCGCTTCATGTTATTTATGTTACGAGCGCTGCCCGCAGGATGTGAAAATAACGGAAGTCATGGGCGCCATAAGGGCAATTGCCCGGCGCGAGGCAAAAGCAGGGAAGCTCAAGCTCAACAACCCGAAACCGCTTTTTGATAACCTGTTTATTGATTCCGTAAAGAAAAATGGCAAATGGTACGAGGCTGGAGTCAGCGGGGAGTTCATGCTGAGGACAAAAGGAATAAAAGGCGCAATTGGTTATG
>JACUTP010000185.1 GCA_014859785.1 Candidatus Methanoperedentaceae archaeon
CTCTCGGTTTTATTATTTTAAGTCTGATATATATCAAATTTATTATGTCAAATAATATCATTAATTGAAAAAACAATAATCCCGGAGAGTGCTGGCAAATGACATAATGTTCCTGAACTTCGATGACCCCTCGATAAACGCTGCCTCATTTCCCGAGCTCCAGAAAGAGATATTCAAAATAAACCCTGACATATCCCACATATTCCTTGATGAGATACAGCAAAAAACAGGATCATTGCTGATATTTCAGTTGCTCTCGGCGCCGAGCTTATCAAGCGCGCCGGAAGGGGCGAGAAGAATGCGAAGATAACCAGCTGCTAAGGATTGAGGAGAAATTATGGAAGGCCGGGAAGTTTGTGGGGATATGAGATGAGGAACTCAATAAGTAACATACCCAAGGTTGTACAAGAAAGGCATAATGGCAGCAATTGGAAAACACACCATTATTTTCATGGGCGCAAGCCGCATGGGGATTTTAAAACAGGTCGTGCCAGATAATCCGATAGAAGAAATGCTGTCGAAACCGCTCTGTGTTGTACTTGTCTGGAGGCATGAGAGGTTAAACTCCTTACACTTACAACCCTTCCAGATAACGTAAACTCGCAGTCCCTTCCTCAATCGTGCGCGCCTCAATGACCTTTCGCCCCTTATAAGCATCCAGCCCCTGCACAACCTCCTTCCAGTTAATCGTACCCTTCCCTACCTCAAGATGTTCATCAGTCCTGCCGCTATTATCATGAAGGTGCACATGAACCACACTATCCATCTCCTTCAGGAAATCAGGAAGCAAACCATTCGTATTAGCATGCCCCACATCAAGCGTAAGCCCGACGTTCTCCCGCTCAAGCGAATCAATCATGCCAAGGATTTCACCCGGTTGTTTTCCCAGGATAAATTTCATGTTAACCATGTTCTCAACCCCGACAGTGACACCGTAATCAAAAGCTGCATCACATATCGACCTCAATCCCTCGATATTTGCCTGCCATGCCAGTTCAGGAACCTGCATCCCAAGAGGCGAGAGATGCCCCGGATGGACAACTGCAAGCTCGATAAAATCAGATGCCTTCCCAAGACACATCGTCATCTGCTTAATGGTCTCCTTCCAAATCGGGTTGTTCAGGCTCGCAAGGTTCAGGTCGGAAAAAGGAAGATGGAGTGTAAAAGCCAGGTCAGTTGTTTCAAGAACGTTTGTTATCTTCAACAGGGTTTCTTCATTTAACTGCTGCTTACCTTCACTAACTATTTCCCAGCCTGTAAAACCCAGGTCTTCAAGGTCATATGCCCAGTCAAACGGGTCATTCACGAGAGCAAGGGATGAAAAACTGATGTTCATGGGGGCTTAATTTATCTCATTGTATAAGGAATTTGCCTGTTTCCTTCCGGTTCAAACTGCAACGGTATATCCACGCTCGTTTTAGGTATGGTTTTGTTTGATCTCATTGAAAGGTACATTAAAAAAACTTGCGTTACTACTATCCCAGAAGTAACTCAAAAAAAACGTATTAAATTTTCCATCTCCAGAAACATTATGGGTAATATTGTCATGTGATTCATTCAGGTCAGGAGAAGATAAAGGCATTTCTGAGGGTAAAGGTGCAGGCGTCTCAGCATGTGTTTCTTCAACCTTTTTGTCTTCAGATTGTAAAATTGTTATATACGGTCCCTGGATATTTGAGTATATCTTATCCCCGGTATTTCCAAGTTCATAATATTCGGTTGTTACATCAGGCAGTTTGAAAGATTCGTTTGAATTTATCCTGAGGGTATAACTGAAACTGATTCTTGAATTTGCCTCAAGAAAATCATCATAAGCTGCAATTCCATTTACGAATTCGTTACAATAGCTTTTGGAACTTTCAAGAAAATCCTCATATGCTGCAAAGTCACTGGTTGATTCAGCACACCCGGAAATTTTGTAAGTGTAACCCAGTCTTATTTTATTTCCAGAATCAATGGAATTCTCATAAGATTCAACCTCACTTATTAAAGTTGTATTAAGTGATATATTATCAAAGACTGTAACTTTTGTAGGAGTATTGCCTGAATTTTCTGCAGTAACTGTAACTTTTACATTGCTGCCACCTGTCACTTCTGAAACGTCAACCATTTTTGAGAGTACTATTTTGGGCCCGTATACAACAAGCCCTGGCTGGTTCGAATAGACCGTATAATCCTCCCCCCGAAACCTGTATTTCGCAGTTGCCGGCGGCATTTCGATGCCATTCCTGTCTGGCTCGGTTGATTTAATAAGATAACGGTAGTTCCATTCATCATTTGCAGGAATATCAGTAACCCAGCTAAGCGTGTGATTCCCGACCAGCCTTATGCTATCAGGTACGCTATCTGTAATAGTTACATTTTTGAGGTTGCAATCCCCGCTGTTTTTAACAGAAATAGAAACCATAGCCATGTCCTTCAGGTAAATCTTACCTGGCGTGCTTTTGCGGATGGACAGGCACTTGGGTGAAACTACCAATATCATTACATTCTTCTGTATTTTTGCGGAATATTGTATGTCTTTAACATCATAACCGCTAACATCTGCAACAATCTGAAATGTTTCATGTTCTTTCACCATAGGTGACATAAATGTAAGTTCTTCAGTAAAGGAATCGCCTATTTCAATCCTGTTATAGTGGTATTTTAATTGACCCCTCTTTACAGGAAGCGGGGTCAGTATTTCAATATCAACATTAACCGCATCTGCTGTCCCGGTATTTCTTAATGTTAATGTTACAGGAATTTCAGATGAAGGGGCATAATCATCTTTGTCCGTGTGTACAGAA
This sequence comes from Candidatus Methanoperedentaceae archaeon, assembly GCA_014859785.1. Lineage (GTDB taxonomy): Archaea > Halobacteriota > Methanosarcinia > Methanosarcinales > Methanoperedenaceae > Methanoperedens_A. The sequence goes on from JACUTP010000185.1 coordinate 2,790, forward strand.
ATTTCAAGATTTGGAATCCCCCTTGATTCGATTTCAACCACAACCCAGGGATTATAGCTCTCGAATAACCATTCTTTTGAATAACCCGAAGGAAGCTGTTTAACCGTTACTTTAATTTCTTCATCAGGGACAATATATGATTCTGAGGGTGTAAGAAGTACTGTTTCATGGAAAACACCTGTTTTTGAAATTTCCAGCCCTACATAAGTTTCTACTGATTCTTCTGGTACTGCCTTGTATTTATTCGACTCAACAGGAGAAGGAAACACTACGGCTTTTACTGAGTATCCCATATAAGCCAATGATTCATCACGCTGGATTTTTCCAGAGATGCCCTCGGTCCATTGCAGCTGGCTGTTTTCAAAAGCCGAAGCAGTACTAACCAGCCCTGACAGGATTACGAGCATCAAGATTCCCTGAATTAATCCATATGCTATTTTTACTTTGTCTAACAAAAAATCCACTCTGTTGCTTAAATACATACGAATCTTTTATTTCACTTTGATTTTAGTGTACAGAAACTTGATTGGATTAATAACTTAAATAATTTCATCTATCCACCACAACTTATATAAATCATACTGTTATGTATGATTTTGTCAAAACATTGAAAAGATGACCCATGGAATATGTCCCAATACAAAAATGGCTGGAACCGACAATCCCTATTT
>JACUTP010000186.1 GCA_014859785.1 Candidatus Methanoperedentaceae archaeon
AAACATAAATCATAACTTTTATAACACCAATCCAACGGTTTATTGACGCCATAGGTTTTCATCCGGTCAGGATAATTCAATTTCCTGAAGAAACTGTTTAAAACAAACCAATCACTTTTTTTATTTAAAGCCCATAATGAGAACAATTCCACGGAAGGGAAACCATGCCATTTAAGATTCTAAAAAAGGAAGAACTTGTTCAGGATATCCATATCATGGATATCAGTGCGCCGCGCATTGCCTCAAAAGCACAGCCCGGACAGTTTATTATTTTGAGGATTGATGAGAAAGGGGAGAGGATACCGCTTACAATTGCCGATTTTGACAGGGATAAAGGCACCATTACAGTGATTTTCATGGTTGTCGGAAAGACCACGATGCAGCTCGCATCCTTAAAAGCAAAAGATGAACTTCTTGATTTTGTCGGTCCGCTCGGTCTTCCTTCTGAAATTGAAAAGTTCGGGACCGTACTGCTTGTTGGCGGGGGTGTCGGGGTTGCGCCGGTTTACCCGCAGGCACGGGCATTCAAGGAGGCAGGAAACAGGGTTATTTCAATTATCGGGGCACGAAATGCAGATCTCCTGGTATGGGAAGACAAAATGCGGGATGTGAGTGACGAAATGTATATTACGACAGATGACGGGACAAAAGGACACCATGGTTTTGTTACTGATATTGTAAAACAAATCCTTGAAAGCGAGGAAAAAGTGGACAGGGTTGTTGCCATAGGTCCTCCTGTCATGATGCGGGCTGTGGCAGGGGTTACCGCCCCGTTTAAGGTCAAAACCGTAGTCAGCCTGAATTCCATAATGGTTGACGGGACAGGTATGTGCGGTGCGTGCCGAGTTCTTGTTGGTAACGAGACAAAGTTTGCATGCGTTGACGGACCTGAATTCGATGCGCATCTTGTTGATTTCACCTTGCTTATGAACAGGCTTGCCATGTACCAGCCAGAGGAGAAAGCTTCGCTTTCTAAATATAAATGCGAAAGGGAGGGATGCCTGTGTTAGGGCGACAGGATATGCCAAGGCAGGACCCTGATGTCCGCCGTTCCAATTTCGAGGAGGTAGCACTCGGATATTCGGAAGAACAGGCAGTTGCTGAAGCAAAAAGGTGTCTCCAGTGCAAGAAGCCAAAATGTGTTGAGGGCTGCCCTGTGGAAGTCATGATACCTGAATTTATTAAATACGCAGCAGAAGGTGATTTTGATTCAGCCGCAAGACAGATAAAGACAATGAATGCCCTTCCTGCCATCTGCGGTCGCGTGTGCCCTCAGGAAACACAGTGTGAGGAATGCTGCATATTGAGTAAAAAAGGAGCTTCTGTTGCCATAGGGCGCCTTGAGAGGTTTGTTTCTGATTACGAGCGCAGAAGAGGTGTTAAGATACCGCCAGCTCCACCGCCTTCCGGAAAGAAAATTGCGGTGGTGGGTTCAGGTCCTGCCGGGCTTACGGCTGCTGCTGACCTTGCACGGATAGGGCATTCGGTTACAGTATTCGAAGCCCTGCATGAAGCAGGAGGTGTTCTTATTTACGGGATACCTCAGTTCCGGCTTCCCAAGGAAATTGTCAAAGCAGAAGTGGAATACGTGAAAAAGCTTGGTGTGACGGTGCTTCTTGATTCTGTTATTGGGAGACTTGAAACCGTGGACGAACTGTTAGCCGGATATGATGCTGTATTCCTGGGGACAGGTGCCGGACTTCCGTCTTTCCTGAATATTGACGGTGAGAACTTAAATGGCGTCTATTCCGCAAACGAGTTCCTGACACGGGTTAATTTAATGAAAGCATACAAATTCCCGGAATATGACACCCCTGTACCGAAAACAGGCACATCCGGGGAGAAGCTGTGGAAAGGTAAAAAAGTGGCAGTAGTGGGCGGCGGTAATGTTGCCATGGATTCTGCACGCTGTGCAGTGCGGCTTGGCGCTTCCGGGGTAACTGTAGTTTACAGGCGCGGGGAAGAAGAGCTTCCAGCACGTGCCGAGGAAATCGAAAACGCAAAGGAAGAAGGTGTTAAGTTCAGGCTGCTTACGAACCCTGTGCGCATCATCGGTGATGACAGGAACTGGGTTACGGAGATTGAGTGTATAAACATGTACCTGTGCGAGCCTGATGAATCAGGACGGTGCCGACCAAAACCCCTTGAGGGAACCGAGCACAGGATTGAGACGGATTTTGTGATTATCGCCGTTGGTACGTCACCGAACCCCCTTGTCCCGGGAACAACTGCGGGGCTTGAGGTGTCGAAGCGTGGAACCGTGGTAGCGGATGATAATGGCGCAACGACAAAGAAAGGCGTGTATGCAGGCGGCGATGCGGTTACAGGCTCAGCCACAGTGATAAGTGCTATGGGTGCAGGCAAAAAAGCAGCAAGGGCGATTGACGGGTACCTGGGAGGGAAATAATAACTTAAAATAAAAAGGCTTTCAGGACCCACTCATTCATAAACATTTTGATCCGCAAAACACATTCCTTAGCACTAATGGGACCCATTTACATCGGTGTCGACCTTGGCACAACTCTCAGGCGCAAAAGCACAGGTATTGCCAGTCTCGTGCAAAAAGATAACATGCCCTGCATACTGACCCTGCCTGAACACATAATATCAGATGATGAACTAATACGCTCCGCTATAAGTGCCTTTACAGGAAACAGCGCCGAAATCATCATAGGTATAGATGCGCCCCTGTCAAAACCCTCTCATGGCACAATGAGGGAATGCGAAAAGCGGCTGCGAAAGCATGGTATAGCATGTTATCCCTCAGGTTCGGAATGGGTGAGTAATTGGGTGGACAAGGGAATAGCTTTGCGTGAATGGGCTGAAAATGAACTCGGTGCAAAGGCAATCGAAGTTTATCCCTATGCAGCAAGGCGAAAGATGGACATCGGCGCACTTGAAAAGAAAAAAAGAAAGAAAGGACGAAAGGTTATACAAACCGGGCTTTATCCTGTGATATCAGGACTGGATGGAATAACAGGGGAAAAACTACTTAGCGACGACGAACTTGACGCCATACTTTCAGCATACACAGCGTACTGTGAAGGAACAGGCTTCGCAATCGAAATCGATGGGGAAGATGGCAGCATCTACATTCCGCAAAAAAGGCGTAACAACATGATAAGTGAATACTAAATTAGGTGGGTCAATTTTAAGTGGGAATCATAAATCAATCTTGTCGTTGAAGAGATGGACCCAAACCAGGCAAAATTGTTTTCTCGTTTGGAGCTGAATGAGTTTCTGAATTAAGTATTTACCTTACCGTCAAATGTCGACCCCCATAAATCCCATAAAAAACCTTACTGGAATTTGGAAGACCGCCATGGAAATAATAAAAGACGGGATAGAAAACCTGAAAAGTGCCTGGAAAAAAACATCTGGACAACAGCTTTTTCACGAGTTGGAATCCGAATATGGATTTCCAAGAGCAACATGC
>JACUTP010000187.1 GCA_014859785.1 Candidatus Methanoperedentaceae archaeon
CGATACTTCATCCCTGAAATTCCCATCCTTTTCCACATTGAAAACAGTTTTTACGAACAAAAACTCATCCGATGACAGCACATGTTGTATTTCATCTTCTGTCCACACGTAAAATTTCCCTTCAATCCCCTCACTGTCAGCATCTTCAGCCGAGTAAAACCCTCCTTCGAGTGCGGTCATATCCCTCAATACATAACTGAATATCTCCCTTGCTGTTTGTTCGTATTCAGTTTTTCCAGTGGCCTGGTATGCCTCAATATATGCCATAACCAGTAATGCCTGGTCATAAAGCATCTTTTCAAAATGGGGTACAAGCCATAATGAATCTGTTGAATAACGGTGAAACCCGAATCCTATATGGTCATAGATGCCACCGTTTCGCATTCCGGAAAGTGTTTTTTCGACCATATACAGCGCCCGTTCATCACCTGTGCGTCTCCAGTAACGAAGCAGGAAACCATGGATATGGGGGGTCGGGAATTTCGGTGAATCCCCGAAACCACCATTTTCTTCATCAAACATACCGGACAGCTGCGAAAATGCGTCATGGAGAACATCTTCATTTAATTCATTAACTGGTGGATGAAAATCATCTTTAATAGCAGAAATCATCTGTTCGGATTGTTTCTCAACCTCATTCCTCCTTTTATTCCACATATCTTTAATTGCAGGAATCAAATCGAGCATTCCTGTCCTTCCGAACCTGCTATGTTTTGGGATATAGGTTGCTGCAAAAATAGGCTTTTTACCAGGCGTAATGAAAATAGAAAGAGGCCAGCCGCCGCTACCTGTCATTACCTGGCAGACACTCATGTAAACGCTGTCAATATCAGGTCGTTCCTCACGATCAACCTTGATACTAATAATGGTTTCATTCATCAACTTTGCCACTTCAGGGTCATTGAAGGACTCCTTCTCCATTACGTGGCACCAGTGACATGTTGAGTATCCTATTGACAGGAATACCGGTTTATTTTCAACTCTTGCTTTCTCAAACGCCTCGTCCCCCCATGGATACCAGTCAACGGGATTGTAAGCATGCTGGAGCAGATATGGACTTTTTTCTTTTATCAGCCTGTTAGGTTGTCTTGCTTTTTCAGTTATACCAGGATTTGCAGAAATATCATTTACCCCCGTTAATGAATATTTCAAGGTATTAATAATTTAAATAAATAATGCATGAGTCTTATTTTCCAGGTCTTGTATGCCTGTACCTGTGTAATGAAGCAGGTATAAATCCGGGTTTTTTTACGGGAAATATACCTTCACTTGCGGACCTTACTTCTTCTATTGAGTAAAATGCTTTTGGATTGAACCTTTTTATTATCTCAACGACTTTATCCACATCCTTGCGTTTTATCGTTGTGAAAATCAGTTTTACAGGACCTCTTGCTCCTTGCCCATCAAAACTTGTTACGCCGTATCCCTTTGATTTCAGGTTTTCTACTAACTCATTTGCTTCCTTTTTTGTGATTATCCGGACTATTAAGATTCCCATTGCAAGTTTTTCTTCTAAGTATATCCCGACGAAAGTCCCCATTGCAAAACCACCGGCATAGGCTAAATAATATGTTACATTTGTCAGGTTTGTCATGACCTGAGCTATCGCGAGAAGCCATATCAATATCTCAAAAAAACCAAAAACAGGGGCGATGAATTTCTCACCTCTTGAAATAAATATAATTCGAAGCGTTCCAAATGTAACATCTATGATACGTGATGTGAAAATGAGCACTGGTAAAATGATTAATGAAAATGTCTGGGAATTGAAGTAAATAGAGTATACCATGTTTATGATTTTTATCTTTTTTATTCGTACAAATAGTTCACTCTTTTTGATATGTTATTGGATGAATTGTTCTTCATTTCATGTCATGACGTTAAAAAGTAAAAGATTATCCTTATGCAGCTAAACATTTCCCCAAGTATTTATGTATATGAATGATATTTTGAAGTAATATAATGAAAATGAACGCAGAGATTAAAGCTGAACTGATATCCATAGGGGCTGTTGATATAGACCCGGAGCTTCTAGGGAGGATTACCATTCCCACAGCAGGACCCGGTGCCGGAGGCAGGGCTTTCTTTTTCAAATCAGGCAGACACAGGGTAAGGCTTGTGGTGGACGGGGGCTCACCCCTGCGTGCTGTGAAGGATAAAGGCGATATTGTCTTATTAAAAGGAGGCAAGGAGCTTGTCAGGGGAAGCATCGAGGAGGAACTCATCCACTGCCCGGGACAGGCGTATATCACCATGAGTGAGCGGTGTATCTACGACTGCAAGTTCTGTCCTGTACCGAAACTGAAAGGCAAGGTAAAATCAGTAGAAGAAATACTTGCGCTTGTGGAAGATGCGAACAGCCATGGTAAGATGGAAGGAATTTCAATAACTTCCGGCGTTGAGGAGACTCCTGAGAAAGAAGTTGAAAAAACCGTTGCTGTTGTGAAGGAGCTCAGGAAAAGGTACGATGTCCCTATTGGTGTTTCGGTTTACCCGACTAAAGATTCATCACGCCTGCTAAAAGATGCGGGCGCTACTGAAGTAAAATATAATGTTGAGACCATGGACCGTGGAATTTACGAGAAATACTGCAAGAAACCTCCTCTTGAGCTTACGCTGCGCTGCCTTGAAGATGCAGTCCATATATTCGGGAAAAATCATGTTTTCACGAATTTCATTGTCGGGCTGGGTGAAAGCGATGAGATCGTGGAAAAATACGTGGAGGAACTGGCTAAAATGGGGGTAATCCCGAATATCAGGGCAGTTGGGGTGCATCCCCTCCGGTTCGGGGAACTGGAAGCTGAGCGCCCGACAAAAGAGCGGCTGCTTAAACTTACGAAAATGGCGCGGCGGATTCTGGATAAATACGGGCTGGATGCAAGTGTTTCTAAGACCATGTGCCTGCCGTGTACCGGATGCGATTTAAATCCGCATACTGACCTTTAGTTTCTATTTTTCATGATTTCCAAAATCAAAATCCTGCGGTGTGACTTTGATTTAATTCAGGGCGAACTTGAAGCAAACAGCCCTTATGAAGCCTGCGGAGTGCTTGTGGGCACAATTAACGGGGATACGGCAGTTGTGGAAAAAGCAATTCCGATAACGAATTCAAACCGAACCGCAAGAAGCTTTGAACTTGAGCCAGGGGAATTCTATAACGCGTGGAACAATGCCGGGAAAAGCGGTAAGGAAATTGTTGGCGTTTACCATACGCACCCGCGCTCATCCGCAGTTCCGTCGCTGTGGGACAGGGAAACCATGCAGAACGACCCGGGCGTATGGCTGATAGCAGGGTCGGACGGTGTGAAGGCGTATGTGTGGGATGATGGGGTACGGGCTGTGAAAATAGTCGGGTTTTGAGGTTAATTTCCAGTTGTATCAGGACTTCAACACTGAATACATATCACCTATA
>JACUTP010000188.1 GCA_014859785.1 Candidatus Methanoperedentaceae archaeon
AAAGGATATTAGTTATGAATGTTCTTAGGAAAATGTGATTCTATGGTTGCGAAGAAGATTATCGTATATTTAATGGTATTATTATTGACAGCGTTTCCTGCTTCTGCTGGTGATGTTTCAATTAACAAATGGGTATTGAATTTAACAGTGCATGACGACGGGATTGTTGAAGAGGTCATACAGATTGAGATACGTAATGACGGTGCCGTTCCTCTTGACGGTTTCTCGTTTGTTGTTCCTGCATCCGTTGTTACGATGATTTATGATTTCGGGCACACTTCAAGTTTTACAGGCCAGGTTGTAAAACAGGAAAAAGTCCCCGGAGGCACCAGGATTACACTTGAATTCAACAGGTCGGTTGATGCCGGAAGTAATTGGAACGGACGTGTTGGTTTTAATGCTGAGAAATGGGCGGTAAAAGACGGCTCTGATTATTCAATTGACATACCGGTTGAAGTGCCGCAGGCTATTGTCTCAGATAAAAGCAGCCCGATGGCAGTACCCGGGAATTCCGATGTAAGAAGCCAGGTATTTTTACCAAAAGGGGTTGAGGTAACATCTATTTCCCCTGAACCTTTCAGGATACTTTTCCAGAATAACGTCATGGTTCCCACATGGTCTCCTGATAAACTGGCTTTCGGGGATACAATCAGCATAGAAGCGTCGGTTTCAGAGGTGCTGGGTAAAATAGTGGAAACAGAAGAAAAAATAAACGAGCTATCAGCACGTATTGATGAAGCAAAGAAACAGGGTTTTGATGTTTCAAATGCAGAAATCTATCTTGATAACGCTAATAAATATAACAACAACCAGGCACTTGGCGAGTACTGGAAGAAAGATAATACCCTGGCTCTTGAATATGTCGGATATGCAAATGATGAACTGGAAAAAGCGCAGGACAGCCTGTCAGGTGCCGGAAAAAAAATTGACGAAACTACCGGAGCAGACAGCAGCAAGCAGTCACCGGGTTTTGCTTTGCCAGTGCTGTTGCTTGCGTTTATACTATCAGTTCTTATAATGAAGAAAAACTGGATATCCAAGCCATAGAACTGGAATATAAGTAATATGCAGCCTCGATAAAAGGCTGCATAATTTTCGCTCATAACATTTAAATACCCTGCTCATCATTATGATATACAGGTTGGTACATTTATTTACAATATTTGAACCTGACAATTTAAAGGAGATAAAATATGACAAAAATCATGCACACCCAAACAGTCCTGACCGTTGAGGAAATTGAAGCTCTGAAGAAAAAAACCGGGGAGAGCAGCACAAAGGATGCATTGTCAAAGGCAGTGGCACATTACCTTGAGTGTGAATATACCCAGGTTGAAGATATGTGGGCTAAGAAACTTGAAAAAGTTGTATCACGGAAAACCCATAATTAATAAATTCAGGTGGATTTTGGCTGGCATTACAGCCTTATCCTTCCTATTACAATAAAATGAACATCTGAATCCGCAACTGCATAAATCATTTCTTTCCTGACACTGTTTGCAAGCCTTACAGCACGGGAAAGCTGCTGCAGTGAAAAAACATGGTCATGCTCTATTGCGTGGACAAGATAATCCGAGTGGGTTATTGTTGATATGGTTTCGAAGTTCTTATAGACCCTGAAATGCGACCCGAACTTGAATCCTGTTTTGGGGACAATGCCGCTATCCCTGAGTGCTTCGTAAGCCATGAATTTTATCATGAAATCGGATTCGATTTCAGACGCAATTCCTGAAAAACCGTCAAAGTTAAGTTTACCATTTCCCTGCTTCTCGATCCCAAACACTTCTTTTTTCAAAAGGTAACCCGATTCGACAAGCGATAGCTGGAGATATCCATCTCCGATATATTTCCCAAAAAACCCTTTATCATGGAGCAATGCGGATGCTTCGGGCTCCCATACCACAACCCTGTCCTCCAGCAGGCTTGCAATTGTCAGGTGTTTTTTCCATTCCAGTTTATACGAACCTGAAGGGGTTGTTTTTTTAGCACCATAATATGTGATATCACTGTCCTCATCCACTATTGCAAGAACAAGGCTTTTGTTAAGGTTATCTGCGGCATCAAGATTCTTCTTTAACCCTGCAAGATAAAGCGGTGCACGTTCTGAGATGACATACACGAAATACTCAGCAGGCATCTTGCCCGGGCGTCCTCCCCGTGGATATACCCTGAACCCTGTTACTGAGGGCTGGATAAAATACCCGCGCTCTCTCATATCCTTGTAAACAATGTAATGGAGTTCAAAATTCTTAACAAGTGACGAGGCTTTCAGGAAAAACTCCTTGAATCCAAGTACTTTTCCTTCAAGTTCAACTGCAATTTTATTCATCAGGATAAGATATGCAGCTTCTGTAAGTGAAATTTCAAGTAAATCACCTTTCGGGCGTCCGTAGAAACTTTTGTTATATAGCTCTTCGATTCCCTGCTTACCTGTTATTACCCTGTCTGTGATTAGTTCCCCGAATAGCATGTTACCTTCGTTTAATTTTCCTGGAATTCCACCTGTCCGCCGGATGTTAGATTATACCTCTCGATAGTGCCTGCTTTCATTTCAATGACGTATTTAATGTTCTTCATACTTTTATATCCAATCCATGGAGCCAAACGGGTGCATCCTGAAACTTTCTTATTTTCGTCTAAGAACATTACGTCAATGGGGAAAAACACAAAAAGCATATGTATATTGACATGAGTGGGTTTTTTCAATACGAATACCTTTGCAAAATCCTGCTCGATACTTTTCCGGAACATCAATCCCAGCACCCAGGCTATCATGGTTTTTGCAAATTCAACGTTGTTTGCTATTACAATACCATTATATTTTAATAAGGGAAGCATCAAGAAGCTATATAATAATTCCATGTAATATAAGAATGGAGGCAATAAACCAAAAATGAGTTCGGAAATGTGTACGGTCTGCGGTTTGCCAAAGGAACTTTGCATATGCGAGGAAGTGGCAAAAGAACAGCAGAGAATTATCGTGAAGATAGACAGGCGAAAATACCGGAAAGAAGTAACTGTTATAGAGGGTCTTGATCCGGGCGAGATTGACCTGCATGAGCTGTCAACATACCTGAAATCGAAATTCGCCTGCGGTGGAACAGTAAAAGAGAATACTATTGAGCTTCAGGGAAATCATAAAAACAGGATGAAAGACGTACTTATCCAGAAAGGTTTCTCGCCTGAACAAATAAAAACCTGATACTTTTTTTGGAAATTGTTTATATATGGGGTGCTCAAATTTTATATTAATTAACTTTCTGCCCCATCAAGCCTTGAACTTTTTAAAATAACTTCGGAACAATAAACTTATTACCTTTGCGCCAAATGGCGCATACTCCGATTTAACCTGACTTTCAGGGTTTTATAGACTACATCTGAAAAAGTTCCTCTTCCAAACCCA
>JACUTP010000189.1 GCA_014859785.1 Candidatus Methanoperedentaceae archaeon
GCACCTCATGCCAATTTTTAGAAGGTATTAGCAAACCGATAACCCCTGCCGGATTTGAACCGGCGTCCTCTGCTTTCCTTGTAGCAGTGCTCTTACTGGCTGAGCTAAGGGGATGAATTGACCTGTCTGGAGTCGAACCAGAAACGCTGCAAGTGCGTGTAACTGGTTTTGAAAAATGATGCAGTTTACACCCCCGTGGAATGTCATTCACTGTTTTCATGCGATTCTCTCGATCTGTTTTGGTTTGAGCAGTCGCGTGATCCCAGCCAGATTCCCTGTGTCCATCTGAATAGTCCATATTGTATCGGAAAAATGAAATCTATAGACCATTGCTATTCAGTATCTCTATTCCTGAAATCATATCAAGAGCAAGAAGCATATCATTGAGCTTACTGTGATGTTCTATGTAGGGGTGAGGCACACCGTTGTTAAGATGCGCCCCATTATGGAACGCAGAGATAGGAGGAATGGCGGTTTCGATAAAAAAGCATCCTGCCCCCACTTGGTCTGTCTGCTCCAGAGTAACGGCAGAGCCATCCAGACCCATACTGTTATCGAGTCTGCGCAGAATTTGAACTGCGTTTGAATCCATCATGTCACCTTCTGTTCCATTACGATTTCCTTGCAAACATTAACTAATATTTTCGCCATCGGGCTGAGTGAATGGAATATCTCGTCTGTACATCCTGCGTATTTTTGGATAATAGGGTCGTTCAGGAGCGATTCGTCCATTAAGTTCCCACCTTTTCCAGAGATACTTTGTTACCGTCTATTACGAACCTCAAATTATTGCCTGGTTTCAAAACAAGGGCTTCTGCTACTTCAGGAGGTATTAACATCTGATAATTTCTCCATAATTTTCCATCTACGGTTTGCATTTTTCTACTCCTTTATAGTTAATTACGTTATCTGTGTATTGTAACTACAATATAAAACTATAAATACCTTACGTTACTACAATACAATAGTATTGTAGTGCGTGGGAAGCAAACATGGCATTACAAAGAAACAAAGCGCAACTAAATTCTACGATTTCTCCGTGGATAAAAAAAAGAATTGACGAAATTGCGAATACTCAGGATTTTGCAAGTCTGTCTGATGTAGTATCTCAAGCCCTTTCCGAATTTATCGGAAGGTATGATATGAAGAAACAGCTTGAACAAATGCAATACATGAAAACATCTGTTGATAATAGTGTTGTAATTGATGGTAGTGAAGAATCAGGAGAGGTTCTGGAAGAACTGAGAAATGGAGAACGGGAATGGCAATCAAAGGAAAAGAAAATATTGAAACGAAAGGTTAGTTTTGAATAGATGTCCAGTTGTTAATTGACACATCATCTCTTTCAATTCAAGGCGTATCGCCTATACACAATTCACTAACAAAAGTAACCTTTTTAATGACTCCATTTTTTAAATTTACGAAAATTGGAAATGACATTACATCTTTGAATCTTTCGGTTCATGAGATTACTTTCACTCCGCCCTAACAAAAAAGGTAATATCAATTTTGACTTTTAAGCCTGAAAAAAGGTTAGACTATGTACATTCGTACTTCGTGTTCAAATTGTAAAAAAATAGAATATCATAATGTCAAGATTGATGCAATTGAAACAATGGTGTTCAATGACTATGAAAAAGCTTCCAGCTATATAATTAAAAATATAAATGTATGTGATTCCGTGAGCGAGGAAGAATTAGCGGAAAGGGTACTAAAAGAAATCAAACCCATGTTACAGGACGGAACAAATATCATTGAACTATGTCGTATTATCCAGTCCTGTTTTGGTGTTGCGTCTACGTATTGCTGTGACCTTATCCAGCGTATAAAACTCGAAGCAGGGATGTACAGTCCGGATAAAGCACATCTGTATTATGCCTGAGTTTTTGTGAGTGCCTCCTGGAATTTCCGCAAAACCTCGGGGTCGTTCATAAAAACGGCCAGAGCATCCGGTATGCCTGCCTCCATTTCTTGAACATCTTTTGACAGGGTTGAATCCAGAATTAGTGCGCACTGATGACAGACCCGCGCGTCAGGTACTAAAACAATATGGCAACGCGGGCACCTTTCTAACGTGACTTGTTTCCCACCCATATCACTTAATCCATAATTAGCGTAGATGCTTTTTACCATATCACCATCCTGAAAGTTCCCATACACCTTCATCATCCTGTTACTATCTTGCGTCCAACCTGCTTGGAATTTAATCTGCTGATCGCTAAATTTCTCAAGAATCATAGTCGTAACTTTCTGATGTCGGAACAGGTGAAAATGTATCCGTTTTTTGACTCCCGATCTTTTCTTTATCTGGCGTAGCCTTTGCACGAGGGTATTATACGACATGGGGTTTCCAATATATTTACCGTACGTGCTAACCCATAACGGAGCTTCAGGGTCGTGCTTAAGAGGGTGCACGTCCAACCACGCGTTGAGGTATCCTGTACTCCAGGTGATTGGGACTGGTTTGGGTGCAGTGGTTTTCTGGTTTTTTCCAGTGACACTCATGTATAATACAGCACCCATATTGTTATGTTGAATATTTTTTATCCTTAGCGTACCCAATGCACCTATTCTCATTCCACTATCAAGTAGGGTAGCAACCAAGGCTTTATCTCGTGGTTCCATACAGGCGTTTAATAACGCATCCATTTCAGACTTTGTAAGCAGGTCACTGGGCTGAACCGGTGTGTCCTTATGAGGTACTTTCAGTTCCCTGATCCATTTCGGCAAGTCTCCGTTAGTCAGCCACCCGAAAAACTTTTTAGCAAATTTTCGGTAACTAAAATCGTCTTTGTTTTCTGCTTCTAAGTAATCTATCAGTTTGTCTAAATCACGTTCTTCCAGTTTATCCAAATCGTTATCAACCAAATTAACAAACCTTATAGCGACCATTAAATCAGCGGTTATGGTGCTTTTTTTATTCCCTTTTTTCCTACAAAATCTTACGTAATCTTGTAATAACTCCCTATTTATTTCAGAGTTGACACCAGATTTAAGTTTATTCAGTGCTCTATTATACTGTTTATCAAATTCATGTATATCATCAGCACTGGTCATAAAGCGCACCATGGGTTTCTTGTGTTTATTAAATACAACTCGTAGGGTTTTATATGTTGCGATGGAAACCCTTATGTGCTTTCATACATTCTATATAAAATCCCAACCTGTTATTTGTAAACGGAAAGGGGGTATTAATCTCCTTAGGTACGATTGAGTAGTTTGACAAGCTTTGATGCCACCTTAAGCCCCAAAAAAACCAGCACGTATATTCAGACCAGTACCTTTTTACAGAAACCACCGGGATATGGTTAATCCTTTTCAACATCAAGCCCCACAACCACACCGGCACATCATCCTTCACCCATCCAGCAAAAAAAGGGAACAGCTTACGCC
>JACUTP010000190.1 GCA_014859785.1 Candidatus Methanoperedentaceae archaeon
ACACCAGAGCTGCGGGTATAGTAATCAGGAACAAAACCTATAACATTTATGCACATCATCAAGACCACATAATAATAACACAGGAATAAACATGATTCACTTTACAAAACTTCACGGCAACGGGAACGATTTCATCCTTATAGACGAGTATAAAACAGAGATAATCCCTGAAATCGAAAAACCCGCATTTGCCAAAAAATACTGCAGGCGCCGTTTCGGGATAGGCGCCGACGGTGTACTTTACATCTCAGCTTCGGAGAGGGCAGATATAAAAATGAGGATTTTCAATGCAGACGGGTCAGAAGCGGAAATGTGTGGAAACGGCATCAGGTGTCTTGTGAAATATGCAATGGATGAAGGATATGCCGGCAAGGAGGCAGACGTTGAAACCCTTGCAGGTGTACTTTCCGTAACCTCGCGTGTTGAGGATAAGACCTGGGTTTCAGTCAATATGGGCATCCCGAAATTTTCCCGAAAAGACATTCCGGCAAAAGGCGAAGGGGAATTCCTTGAAGTAAATATGCACGGGTACATCGTATCCACAATAAATACAGGAGTGCCGCATGCTGTTGTTCATGTTGCTTCACTCGATGCGCCGCAGCTCATGCATGATGCCCCGAAGCTGCGCTGCGACCCTGTTTTCCCAAAAGGAACAAACGTGAATTTCGTGCACGTGGATTCTGGAAACGAAATCACTGTGCGCACATACGAGCGCGGTGTCGAGGATGAAACATTAAGCTGCGGTACAGGTTCTGTGGCGTGTGCTGTCGTGTGCCACAGGCTCGGCAAAACCTCATCAAAAGTAAAGGTTAACACAAAAGGCGGCGAGTTGATAATTACACTCAATGACGAAGGCGCTTTTATGGAAGGACCTGCTGAAAGGGTTTTTGACGGTATGATTAACCGGTAATTCTATTACTCTTATTTAGAACGGGTCAATGCTAACCGGGCCTGCTGTCTGTGCGACATACAGCATAGCCAGGAGTATGCCTGTAATAACCACAATAACATAAACAAGCTTGTTCCATGCCCAGACTTTCCTGCCGTCAAAAATCCCGAACGGGAGCATATTAAAAAGTGCAAGTGCAATGTTTATTAACACGCCATACCTTCCAATTTCGTAAAGAATCCCGCTCTCTGAAAGAAGCAGGAAAAACCCAAGCGCCAGGAAAATATTGGATAACGGTCCTGCAACGGAAATCCTGCCGTTTTCCCGCCTGCCTATCGTCCCGCCATAAATCATAACAGCGCCTGGCGCTGCAAACAGTATCCCGAAATTGTACACAAGGTACAGCATGATAACCAGCATTAAGGGATTCATACGGAATTCAGCCCATGAACCATAACGCTGTGCCACAACCTTGTGGCTCAGTTCATGAACAAGGAACGAAACGCCTACCGTTGTCAGGGATATGGCAAGCGGACTTGCAATACCGCTAAACAGCTCTTCTGTCATGGGTCTTTCTCTGAGGTTGAACCAGAGGAGAAGAATCGCAAAAGCATAGGAAATGGCAAGCCATGCAATCAGGATATGGATAATTTCCGTACTGCTGGTATGTATCCGGCGTATGCCGCCAATACTGACCGTCTCACTGCGCAGTTTTTCATAATCAAATTTCCCTTTTTCCATTTGCTCCATGTTCTAAGATAAGTAACCAAGGCATTTAACTCTTATCAATAAATTTAAATTAAAAGGTTGCCTATTAAGTATGATGTTGGAACATATCATCTCAATGAGGGACTTTTCGCGGGATGAGATTGATATTATTCTTGAGAAGGCAATTGTACTCGAACCTGTTGCGAGGGGGGGGAAATCAACACTTCTTTCAGGTAAGATACTTGCTACGCTTTTCTTTGAACCAAGCACACGCACACGCCTGTCTTTTGATACTGCCATGAAGCGGCTTGGAGGTGAAGTAATCGACTTCGGGGCTCTTGAAGCCAGTTCTGTGGTTAAGGGTGAATCCCTTGCAGATACTATAAGGGTTATAGGGGGTTATGCTGATGCCATTGTGCTGCGGCATCCCAGGGAAGGCGCTGCAAGAATGGCTGCCGAGTACTCGAATGTGCCGATAATAAACGCAGGTGACGGGGCAGGACACCATCCTACGCAGACCTTACTTGACCTTTATACTATCATGCGCGAGAGCAGCCTGTCAGGGCTTCGTATTGCACTTGTGGGTGACCTGAAATACGGGCGGACTGTCCACTCGCTTGCTTATGCGCTTTCACTGTACCATGCTGACATGACACTTGTTTCACCGCAGCAGCTCAAAATGCCTGATGTAATTAAGAAAGACCTTGAGAAACAGGGTGCAAATGTAAGGGAAACAACGAGACTTGATGATGTTATCGGGGATATTGACGTACTGTATGTAACACGTATCCAGAGAGAGCGTTTCCCTGACCCTGCCGAATACCTGAAAGTATCAGGAAGCTACAGGGTGACAGAAGAACTTCTGAAAAAAGCTAATGAAAACCTTAAGATAATGCACCCACTCCCGCGCGTTGATGAGATTGACCATGCGGTTGACAGGACAGGATTTGCACGGTATTTCGAGCAGTCGTTCTATGGCGTTCCTGTGAGGATGGCGGTTCTGGCAATGGCAATGGGGGTAGAATGAGGGAGAAGGAAATGCGGATTCGCAGGATTGAACACGGCACGGTGATTGACCATATCACAGGAGGGCAGGCACTGAATGTCCTGCATATTCTCGGGATCTCGGGTTCCACAAAAGCCGTGGTAAGTGTTGCCATGAATGTCCAGAGCGGTGTTTTAAAGACAAAGGATATAGTGAAGGTCGAGGACAGGGAACTTAAACAGGAGGAAGTTGACAGGATTTCCCTGATTGCACCTGAGGCGACCATTAACATAATCCGGGATTTCAAGGTGATTGAAAAACATACCGTTGATTTGCCCGAAATTATCGAGGGGGTTGTGAAATGTGCCAATCCGAACTGTATTTCCAATACTGACGAGCCTGTTATTTCGAAGTTCACTGTTTATAAGAATCCTCTGGAGCTTCGGTGTATTTACTGTGACCATGTGATTTCCGAGGGAATTGCAGGGCAGTTGATTTGATTTCCTTGATGTTTGTGCAAACCTTAATCTAACAAAAAGGAATTATAACACTTCATGGATGAAAATACGGTAAACAGGACAAGAGCATCATTAAACGCCCTTATTGATATAGAACAGCTCTGGATTGAAAATACACCGGATTATAACCTCTCCACACAGGATATGCTCGTTCTTAAAAAGAGGCTTGAGAGGACTATTGATAATGTCGGGAAGATATATGAGGATAACAGGCAGGAGCTCCTGGCAGCAGAAGAAGAAATCAAGAAGATGCACGCAGGAAAGAAGAAGAAAAAATAAG
>JACUTP010000191.1 GCA_014859785.1 Candidatus Methanoperedentaceae archaeon
TTATCAGGGAAACCAGTGCAACGGCTATTATTTTACCACTCATATTTTTTACCTCAACCCACTATCTGAGGTTATACCAGTAATATCCAGCGGAGTCGTGTGTAAAATAAGCACACCCGATCATCGCTTTTCAAAATTCGTTACAAGCTGTCCCATCATCTGGTACCATACATTGAGTTCCCTGTTCATTATAAGCTTAGTTTCCTCAATCGGGACAGCATTGTAAATATAAGTAAACCCGCCGGCGCCCAGTACCCTGAATTTTCGTTCTATCATACCTTTATCCATCAATGTCTGGAGAGAACGCTGGATAGAGCTTCTATCCTTTTTAAGAGACTCTGAAACTTCAGCAATAGCTGATCCGGGATGGTCAAGAAGATAAAAATATACTTCTATCTCATAATCCTTTATCTTAAAAACGCAGCGCATAACATCATTGAATTCAGGCGCCGGGGTCATCATAAGCTCTTCCACTGTCTGGAATTGTGTCTTATTTTCATTATCCAAATCCATAATTTCACCCTATTACTGATACAATGAATAAATTCAGGAACTCAATACGGAATACATATCGCCTATACTTCTTAAGACCTTGAATCCCTTATCCGTAATCATGTAATCCCCACGTTCATGACGTTGTAATATCATTCCGCTGTCAAGCAGTTTTTGCAAATGAAAATTTAAATTTCCGCCCCTTAGCCCTGTAAGTTCAGAAAGTGCAGTAAATGTTTTTGTTTCTATTGCAATTGCTTTCATTATTTGCATGCGCTGCTTGTTGGACAGGGGTTCAAGTACACTGACTATCAGATCCTCATGGATAGGGGATATCTCCTGTTTTTTTTCTCCATTTGTATTATAGATTCGAAGAGACCGCATCAAATTGACCTGTTTCCCGAAAAGGTTCTGTACCTGTGAAAAACATTTCTCGCATTGTTTTGACGGGGCATTGCTCCTCATACCGTTTAAATCCGACTGGTTTTTAATAATGACATCTTCATTAACATTGTCATTCTTTATCAGACTTGCATTATTCTGGAGAAATCCTTTAAAATTTGATTTGCATGTTTCCCGCATTTCACATTTCTTTACCATATTACTTTCAAGATCCTCATCAATATCACCAAAAACATGCCCGATAATCGCATTGGTAAAATTTGACCTTGAACCTGAGAGGAGAGTGTCAAGATGCTGCTGGTTTGACTGCTCAATAAACCGTTTCATATCATTGTGTATTTCGTTGAGCTTTCCTTTTATTTCAAGGAAGTCATTGCTTTGTTTCTCTTTTTTTTCTGGCATATAAGTAGTTGTTTTATGCGTACCAGGTTAAAAAGGTTTCCACTACAACCTTAAAGGTCATGTTTGTATATTAAAATGTAGTTGGTATAGTTTTATGACGGTTAAGTATATAGGAGTAACTAAACATTGTGTTATTGAGGTGTAATAAAATGCCAGAATGGAAATACACAAACAAAAACGTAACAAAAGAAGAAGCTGAAAAGTCGTTGAATGCAGTAAAAAGTGCATGCTTCCATTGTGAGTCACATGGCTCAGGCTGTCCTATCTCCAAAACAGCAGGCGAGATAAAAGCAATGATGGAGGAAGGAAAATGAGCGTCCGTGATGAAATACATGCACAGATTGTCGGAGGACTGGCTTGCGCAAAGTTCCCGATAGATACACCTGAAAAATTGCTGGAGGCTTTCCCTGACGGTGCAAATACCACATGCAAAGCAGGCGACCTTGAAGTGACAGCAGGCGAAGCAGGAAAACTGCTAAAAGCAGGTGATTTCCCCTTCAAGAGCGCACAACAGGTTGCGGATACAATAGTTGAAAGAGCCGGGCTCTAAGCCCTGCTTATTTTTATTAATTAAGTGATAACATGACAAGAATCAAACCCATAGAAAAGGAAGAAGCAAGTGATGAGGTCAGGATAATTTACAGGGACATTGAAGCCGCCTTCGGGATGGTTCCGAACTTGTTCAAGACCTATGCCTATTTTCCTGCACTGCTGCGGGTGAACTGGGAAAAGACAAAGGTATTGATGATGGGAGGCGAACTTCCGCGGGAACTGAAAGAGAGCATAGCCGTAGTGGTATCAGCGGCAAACGTATGTAATTACTGCGTAGCTGCGCATTCGATGGCACTTCAGATGATGGGGTTTCCTAAAGAAAAAATCGATGCCCTGACAAAAAACATTGAGAAATCGGAAATGTTTCCAAGGGACCAGAAGATTCTACAATATGTGAGGAAAGCAACGCTCACGCCTCATAGAATCACAGATAGCGAAACGGATGAACTGAAATCGCTTGGTCTCACTGACAGCCAGATAGTAGAAATTCTCGGAGTCATGGAGCTTTTCACTGGATACAATAAGTTCCTCGATGCGCTGGCAGTAGAGATCGATTTTCCGGAGGCGTAGAATATGAAAGTGCTTGGAGTGAGCGGAAGTCCGACAAAGGACAGCAACACAGATGCATTGGTAAAAGCGATACTTGAAGCCACAGGAGCAGAAACCGAATTTGTAAAGCTTTCTGATATAAAAGTAGGTCCCTGCATTGCATGTATGAAATGTGTTCATACCAATGAATGCGTCCTCAACGACGATTTCAAGTGGCTCTCCAAGAAAGTGATGGATGCTGATGCTATCGTGGTCGGCTCGCCAACATACTACGGCTCAGCAAGCGCTTTTATGAAGGCATTCATTGAGAGGCTCTATTCAAAGAGGCATATAAAACTCCTGACGCGCGGAAAAATCGCAGCAACGGTGGCTGTAGGAGTTGCTGCTGAAAAAATGGTGGCTGAGTGGATGGGAAACGCTCTTCGTGCCGGTGGTATGGATATAGTCGGAAGTATGGCAGCAAAAGGAACACCGTGCTGTTTTATATGCGGGCCGGGGGAGACCTGTGCCTTTCCGGTCTGGAATGCCTACTCAAAAGAAATGACAGGAGAGGATTTTGGAGTTGAAGCTGCTTACAAAGAATACCTTGAGATCCTGCCGGATAACGTGCCGTATGTACACGGTTCTGCCAGATTTCTGAAAAGCTACAGATCGGTAAAGGATGAGCCTGATGTTATGATAGAGGCGAAAAAAATTGGAATGCTAATTAAAGAAAGAATAGAGAGCAGTAATAGAACAGCGGGTGATTCAAAGTGCAAGTGTTAGGAATAAGTGGAAGTCCAGTTAAAAACAGCAATATCGACAGGCTGGTTAAAACAGTGCTCGAAGCCACGGGTCTTGATTACGAATTCATTAAACTTTCAGAATATGACATCCATCCGTGCAGGGCGTGTCTTGGCTGTGCAGGGGACAACATTTGCAAGCAGAAGGACGACTGGCATATCATAGAAAACAAAATCAAAGAATGC
>JACUTP010000192.1 GCA_014859785.1 Candidatus Methanoperedentaceae archaeon
TTACTTAATTGCTTTGTATATGAAATAAGAAACAAAGCAAATAATAATTGCAAGAATCATCCCGAACACTATTTGCAGTTCATCTATTGTCATGCCAAATAATACCCAGGCATCACTTTTTTTAAAAATCATTGACACGTGGAAAATCAATACAAAAGCAAAAATTGCAAGCATTATAAATGCTTTCTTAAAAACGTGGTAGTTTAAAAAAATTCTTGAACGTATAGTATCAGGATCCCTTTCAAATAAATATATTACAACGTACATCAATAAAACAAAAGTAAGAATTACAATCGGTATTACAGAAACAAGAATATAATCAGATAAATTCATAAAATCACCAGTCGTTTGTTAAATTAAACCAGCCTTATAAATAAATCTTACGATAAACATGGAGCAAATTGATATAAAGTTACTCAGGTTCGTACAGGACGGAATCCCCATAGAACCCGAACCGTTTCGTAAAATTGCAGATGAACTCGGAATCACTGAAAAGGAGGTTCTAAACAGGCTTGATAACCTTGTTAAGGAAGGGGTTATCAGGCGTTTCGGTGCTTCTATCGGGCACAGGGCAATAGGAATTACCGCAAATGCCATGTGTACATGGAACGTTCCCGATGAAAGGGTGGAGGAAGTCGGGGCAATCATGGCAGGATTTCCCGAAGTCACACACTGTTATGAACGCCCGCGCTACCCTGACTGGAAATACAACCTGTTTACGATGATACATGCCTATTCCCGTGAAGAATGTGAAAAAATCGCCAGGCAGATTTCCCTTGAAACCGGTATCAAGGACTATTCCATTCTTTTCAGCGAAAGGGAATTTAAGAAAACCGGTGTACGGTTATGAGTCAATTTTTACCTTTAATGCTTGACCTTTCGGGCAAAGAAGTGGTAATCTTCGGGGGCGGTAAGGTGGGTGAGCGCAAAGCATCACTTTTTTGCGAATACACCGGCGTAACCGTAGTAAGCAGGAAATTTACCCCGTTACTGGACAGGCTCTCAGCAGAAGGTAAAATAAAACGTATCAGGATAACAGACCTGGCTGATAATGAAATATCACAGTATATTGAAAAGGCTTTTATAGTAATTCCTGCCACAAACGATTCAGGATTTAACGAGAAGATTCACAAACTTGCATCAGGCAGCGGAAAACTTGTGAACAGGGTGGATGAATTTGGGGATATTATCGTACCTTCTGTTATAAGGCGCCGCGACATAATAATCGGGATTTCGACTCATGGTGCAAGCCCTGCCATTTCAAAATACATCAGGAAAAAACTGGAAGAGGTCATAACACCTGAATTTGAACTCATGTCACGGCTGCAGAACGAAGTCCGCGAAATGCTAAAATCACGGGTCGCAGAACAGGAGAAACGAAAAGAGATCCTGTGGAATATCATAAATGATAATGATGTATGGACAGCTTTGGGCGAGTCATATGAAAAGGCATATAAAGTAGCTTTAAAACATATAGGGAATTAAGAACCAATGACTGAAATATCGAGTATGCTTATTACCCATACCAGGGCGAATATCGAGGAGATGGAAAGCGCATGGCATGGCGGTGTTGAGATTCTTCTTGAACACTTAAAAGCACACGAACTTGTTGAGGAATGTGCGGTTTTAAAAACCTGCAACCGTGTTGAGGTTTACGTTGTTTCGCAAAAAGGGGGCAAGGTGCTTCTGGATTTTGCAAAACGCATGAAGGTCTCATCCCGGATTATTGATTTCCTTGACAATGACGAATCACTCCGCCATCTCCTGCGCCTGACATCAGGGCTTGAGTCCATGATTGTGGGAGAAGACCAGATTCTGGGACAGGTCAAGGAATTGTACATGCTTGCCAGGAAGGCAGATGCGACAGGGAAAACCCTTGACCTTGCTTTTAACAAAGCGATACAGGTAGGAAAACGCGTCCGCAATGAAACCGGTATAAACAAAGGCTCGGTTTCAATTGGCTCTGCGGCTGTCGAGCTTGCCGAATCTACACTCTGCGGGCTTCATGGGAAGACAGTAATGGTCATAGGTGCAGGTGAGATGGGGGCACTTGTTGCAAAAGCCCTTGCAAACAAGGATATCAAGGTAATCTATGTCGCGAACAGGACATTTGACCGTGCTGAGGAACTGGCAAGAGAGCTTGACGGTGTAGCCCTCCAGTATGACCTGATGGAAGACCACATCCTCAAATCAGATGTAATTATAAGCGCAACTTCCGCACCTCATTTTATCCTGACTCATGAAATTATGTCCCGCAAAATGGAAGGACATGATAAGGAGCTCATGCTTATAGATATCGGGAATCCGCGTAACATTGAAAGCAGTGTCTGCGATATACCCGGGGTAAGGCTGCATAATATCGATGACCTGAAAAGTATCAGTGATGCAAACCTCGAAAAACGGAAGGAAGAAGCAAAAAAAGCAGAAGTCCTTATTGAAGAAGAACTTGCACTGCTTAAGATGCAGTACAAGCGCCAGCAGGCTGACCGGATAATCTCTTTACTTTACTCAAGGGTTGAGGGTATCAGGAGGAAAGAGTGCAACGAAGCTATTAATAAACTGAAATCAAGGCATACAATAGGGTCTATTGAGTGTGAAGTCCTTGATGACATGACTCATTCTTTTGCCAACCAGATTCTTGCCGGGCCAACAAAAATCCTGAGGTGTGCAGCCGAGCATGATGATGAACAATTTCTTGATACTGTGGCTCAATTGTTCGGGTTAAACGGCGCAGGGAAAAAGAAATAAGGGGTAAGTTTTCAGAGTTTTCCTGAAACTTTCTCTTTTAATATCCTGCTGATTTCCTTGCCGCTTGCTTTACCCCTGAACTCTTTCATCACAATTCCCATAAGCGGTCCGACAGAATCAATCCCCTTTTCTTTTATGAAATCCATCCTTTCGTCGATTATCCTGTCAATCACAGCCTCAAGCTCACCTGTTTTCACGCCCACGCCAAGGGAGCGGACTGCGTCATCAACTGCAATTGCGGGTTTTTCTGCAATAATTTTCAAAACACCAGGTACGGCTTCGTTGGGCACATTGCCTCCTGAATGGAGTTTGAAAAGAGGAATAAGATGTTCTTCTGTGATGTTACCCACAGGCACGCCCTCTTTTGCGAGTTCATCAAGTGTTGTTTCAAGTGTGCGGACAACCATGGTAAGGTTTGCTTCTGGTACGTCTTTTATTATGCTTTCAAAAAGCGGCATGTTCCGGGAACGGGCTATCTGGTTTGCAAGCTCCCGGTTCAATCCCATATCTTTCATGTACCTTAAAACGCGCTCGTTAATCAATTCAGGAAGCTTAATCCCGCTTATCCGCTCTTGTGTTATCAAAACAGGCGGCACATCGGTTTCAGGATACAT
>JACUTP010000193.1 GCA_014859785.1 Candidatus Methanoperedentaceae archaeon
AGATTAGATGGTTTAATTGGGTTAATAACATTTCAGTCTTTCGTTTATCGGAGCGGGATAAGGACAAAAGGAATGCGTTTGCAAAAGCTTCTTGAAAGAACCGGGAAACTGGACAACAATTGTAGATGAAGAGTTAAGTTCCCATTAAATAATTGTTTTCAGGAATTCCGGAATAAGAAGTAATGTCAGTACAAGACCTGTAACAGCAACACACGCCCAGAATGCATAACCTGGTAATATTCTATATAACCCCATTGATTCACCTCATGTTATCAATGGGGTACAGCACGATAAAAGTTCCGAAAAAAAAAAGAAATCAATAAAAATTAAATTTTATCGAGTTGTTCAACACCTGTTTTTTTAACGTTGGGTTTGTTAATCTTATCAGGCATCCATGAAGGTTTATTTTTGGGTGCGGCAACCGTCTCTCTCCACGCCTTGTAAACATGAACCTTTTTAGAGCCCCTTTCCCTGAGTCTGATCTCAACAGGTTTGGCTTTTGTTCCTTTGCTGCGATTTGCTGCTTTTAATGCTGCCTGGCGCGGCTGGTTGCCAGTAAATACTCCGGTCTCATTTCCTTTCTTATCCCTTAGTACAAAATTTCTTATTTCTGACATATTTAATACCCCGACAACGATTTGTCGTCTTATCTTATTCTTTGAGATAATAGTATATATAGTTTTCTAAAATGCATGTGCCTGAGCATGTTGTTTTGTGATAATTAGCTCTCCCGATGTCGATTTTTTAACAAACATAAAAACAGTATCAATAAGGATATATTTATGATTAAACATGATATAAACATATGCCTGAGCCGTCATGAAAATAATTTCTTAAAAAAAAACACATGCAATAGGTTATGCCAATGGTCAGTGTTATATTGTAGTGTAACATATTATCATGTGGCTGGAAGAGTGGATGATTAAAATACTTGAGAAAGAAATGGGGAAAACAGATATGGAAAAAGTGAAAGAACAATTCGAGTTTGCAAAAGAAAGCATACGTGTCTGTATGGTGCTGCCCGGATGAGGTGTTCATAACCATGACCCGGTTCAAAATCGAAATAGAAAGACCTCTGTGCATATCGTGTGAAAGCTGCGTTAACGTTTGTCCCGGGTTCTGGGAAATGGCTGAAGATGGTTTTTCACATTTAAAAGGTTCTAAAAGAGTAGGGGATAATGAGGAAAGAGAGATGGATGATGCGGGATGCAACATTGATGCAGCAGAAATCTGCCCCGTAATTTGCATCCATGTATATGAAAACGGAAAGAAGATAATTTAAGGCAAGCGAAAATCTTATTGAAATTGAGTATCCGGGGACTGGATATTACAATAACTCGTGATGCCAGGCGTCAAAAAACAATTATACCATTAACACCCTCAAGACGTACATGGCAAACAGAACAGCAGTACTGGAAACCGCAAAAGGAACAATAAAATTCGAACTTAAGGAATCAGAAGCCCCGATAACTACCAGGAACTTCATAACACTTGCAGAAAAAGGCTTCTATAACGGGTTGACATTCCACAGGGTAATCCGCAAGTTCATGATTCAGGGTGGCTGCCCGAAAGGAAATGGAACAGGCGGTCCGGGATATACAATCAAAGACGAATTCCATCCTGAATTAAAACACACAAAAGGCGCCGTTTCAATGGCAAACGCAGGACCGAATACAGGCGGAAGCCAGTTCTTTATTACCGAAGAACCCCAGCCTCATCTTGACGGGCACCATTCAGTGTTTGGTCAGGTCACAGAAGGGCAGGATGTTGTGGAAAAGATAAAACAGGGCGATAGAATCCTGAAAGTTACCATCGTGTAACTGTTTTTATACTAATATACTAATATTTCCTGATGTACAGGGGATATGCAAACCGCCATGATGCCGGGTCGTTATCCCCTGCATCATCAAAATAGCCGTAAATATTAACTTCACTTACTTTTTTACCCATGGCGCGGTTAAGAACCTGCTCGATGGTTTCAGGGGTCATCAGTTTGTTATTCTGCGGCTCGAAGAAATACCATGAGGTAAAACCAGGAGAACTTGACTTAAACGATACGAGGGCATGACCCGAGCCGTCCGTGAATGTAACTGCCGCAAAATACGCATTGAATATAAAATGCATCCTGAAAAAAGTGCAAGAACAACGATAACCAAGAAAAATATTTTCAAATCTTATTCACCATTTTTGCCATATCCCTGGCAAAGTACGTGAGAATCATATCAGCGCCTGCACGTTTGATGGATAACAGAGATTCATACATGACCTTTTCTTCATCAAGCCATCCCATTTTTGCAGCGGCTTTAATCATGGAATATTCACCGCTTACCTGGTAAGCAGCAGTAGGCATCCGGAATTCCTCTTTAACGCGGTGGATAATATCAAGATACGGCAGTGCGGGTTTAACCATAATAATATCCGCACCTTCTTCAATATCAAGTTCAACCTCGCGCATTGCCTCGCTGGAATTCCCGGGGTCCATCTGGTAGGTTGAGCGGTCGCCAAAGGAGAAACCTGAATCGGCTGCATCCCTGAACGGTCCGTAAAAAGCAGAGGAATATTTTGCAGCATAAGACATTATTGGCGTTTCGCTGAAATTATTCCCATCAAGTGCGCTGCGTATCGCACCAACCATGCCGTCCATCATGCCTGACGGCGCAACAATATCCGCACCTGCCCTGGCGTGGCTTACTGCTGTTTTTCCCAGGATGTTAAGGGTCGGGTCGTTCAGGATTTCCTGGTTCCCGCCAATAACACCGCAGTGCCCGTGGGATGTGTACTCGCATAAACACAGGTCGGTAATTACAACCAGGTCGCTTACATCCTTCTTAATGGCACGGACAGCTTTCTGGATAA
Source organism: Candidatus Methanoperedentaceae archaeon (assembly GCA_014859785.1). Lineage (GTDB taxonomy): Archaea > Halobacteriota > Methanosarcinia > Methanosarcinales > Methanoperedenaceae > Methanoperedens_A. Next base: position 2,857 of record JACUTP010000193.1, read on the forward strand.
CGTCATCATCCCCGTACGCGTGCGTTCCCGTTTCGTCCTTTTGCCCTGGTATCCCGAACAGGATGAGCGCAGGGATTCCCAGGTCCCTGATGCATTCAGCCTCGTCCACTGCCATATTAAGGGGAGTGCGGTAATATCCGGGCATGGAGATGATTTCCAGCGGCTCGTCTATTGTTTCGTCAATGAACACCGGACAGATTAAATCCTTAACATCAAGCGTGGTTTCACTGACCATGGGTCTGAACTTTGATGAGCGTAATCTTCGCATACGTGTTACAGGGAACATGCCTGATTTTATTGGATGGAAAGTACTTAATTATTACGAGTGTTAATCTATAATATCAGGGGTATGGCTTGAATACACCTGAAAACTAAGTTAAAATTCAAAGCATCCTGAATAGCATAGATAGCAGAAAGTTTATTCATAAGGCACTGCAAATAATATTGCGCAAAGGATATTAGTTATGAATGTTCTTAGGAAAATGTGATTCTATGGTTGCGAAGA
>JACUTP010000194.1 GCA_014859785.1 Candidatus Methanoperedentaceae archaeon
CCTTCAGTCTCTTCCAGAATGGAAAAGCTGTTCCCGAATACCATGTTTGAGCGTGTTAGTCCGGCAATATGGGAATCAAAGTCAAATGAGCTTGCAATATCATTTGCCTGGAGTGCAAGGTCTGGGTCGCTGTGTGAGAAATTAATCCCTGCTTCTGATATGCTGTCTGCAATGGTGTTTACAATCCCGAAAACGACTGAATCTGTGTAAAAGTATGATTCAAATTTCTCAAAGTCGGCTTTGATTTCGACCCCCTTTAAAGCTGCGCCTTTACCCACCTTACTTGCCCCATCATATTGGGTTGATTCGCTGATAAAAATGTTTTTCAGTTTGTTGAATGCTGTAACTGTTATGTTCTGCATTTGCTGATGGGTCCCTCTAAGGGTAATAGATGCTGTTTGTAATATATAATACTACTTGTATATTAAAAGTGTTTAATACTTTTGGGGTTTTTTAGTTGGCACACTTTCATTCCATGTAATTTTATCAGCATGGTTATCAGACCATCTCTCCACATCTCGAATATTCCCCTGACCCCATGAGTTAAAACTTCCTCCCTCTCGCAAACCTCACCGGCGCTGATAGTGCTTCTTTCATTGTCTGGTCAATAAATGGCAAAGCAGCATATGCAAGTGCAGCATAGCCATGAGCGGGTGAAATCATAAACCTCCGCTCTTTTCCGTGCTTGGTGTTCACTTCTTCAGTATCTGCCTGCGTGAGTTCGTAAAAGAACGTATCCATCCTGTCGCGCTGGTCAGGGTAATAGCAAAAGTTCATGTCTTTTTTTGCAACAAGGTTCTCGATATTCTCACACATCACGGTATGGTTAATCGAAACATGGTACTGCCAGTCTTCCTGTTTCAGGTCTATGCCGTTCAGTTCTTCCATAACATTCCATGAAGGCAGGGTATTTGAGGAACTGTTTGAGAAACAACTCCATACACGTCCAGGAAAAGCTCGCATAAGCATCTGGTTCTTGGTCTTGCCATATCCTGAATCGCATACCGTCCATGCAGGGGATTCACGGGCTATCATCGTGGATACAGCATCCACGTGTTTCAGGGTATCTGCATCATCAAGTACGCCCGAATCAAGGACAATTAGCCTGCCGTCAGGTCTTTGCCCGAGCATTACCCATCTGGTTTCGTTACCCCAGTCAACTCCAAGGCTTCTTGTTATGCCTGTCAGGTCAGTGCTGTACGGCTCCCTTATGAGAAGGCTCATTAACTGGTCTGGCGTGATGGGTTTGGCACCGCCTGCCGAGTAGAATTTCGCCAGGACTTCGTTGGCATACATGCGTGGTAACATTTTGCGGCGCTTTTTTTCGAGTTCTCTTTTAGTGACAAACGGAGACCATTCCTGCGTGACATGGTAACCACTTATATCAGGGTCGGCGTCTGGGTTGGATGCGGCCCACTCTTTCCCGTTCCATTCCTTCATGTCACTTGAGAGCCAGAGTTCCTCAAAGAAACTGCCCTTCAGTTTCGGAGTGCCTGCACAGAATATCCTTGCTGGTGGCAGGTTCACGACTTCCTTGAAGACCTCGAAAGCTTCTCGTGTCCAGTCCTGCATTTCATCAGCAAAACCAAGGTTAACGTGCGGACCGCGAAGACTGTCGCCTGTCACCCATGCGCCGCCTGCAAGGTACTTTGAATGGTTGCCAAGGTCGATTTCGGATTCCGTGTTCTTGCCGGCGCCGATTAAGTTTGCAAGGATGCCGTTTTGCGATTCAAGGAAACGCGGTCTGATGTGTTCTTTCGTGACGCGCCATGCCTGTTTGTCTCTTGGAGCTGCTGCCATGGCGCCTGTGTATGCGTTCGTGGTAAGGTTGTAAGTTATAATGGAACTGATGGTCGTTGTTTTTGCCATGCTTCGCGCCCAGAGGAGGACGATTATTTTTGCCTTGTCGTGAAAAACAGCTTTTGCATACGGAAAGGACTTAAACGACATGGGTTCGCCGTAAAGCGTAAACATGTTTTCAGAAAAGACAACGCCGTCTTCCCTGAGTCGTTTCAGCTTCCGTATACGTTTTTGTTCGGCTTTGTCCTGCTTTTCCCTGGCTAAGATAGCAGTTTTTGCGAACTTTTCCTGGCATTTCTGGTAAGATGCCATGGTTACTCGTCTTCCCCTGATGAGAGGAGTTCCCTGTCTTGCCTTGTCTTTGCTTCTACGTCAATTAGGTCTGTGTTATCTTCGTCATCTTCGTCCTTTTCCCAGAGGAAACGGATATTGTTCAGGATTTCAACTTTTTGTGTCTGCTCTTTCAGGATGCCGAGGTCTTTTAGTATCTGGCGCGCCATTTTAAAATCAGATGCACTGTCTGTTGCGTGGGGGTACCTTGCTTCAACCCACGTTTCATCACCGGTTTTCGGGTTGATGAATAACTGGCTACCTTTCAACCCTGCACGAATCCGGTCTTGCTCAATGATAATGAACTCCACTTTTTTCAATGCTGCCATTTTCAGCATCTCAACCTGAAGGGCATTTTCTGGGTCAACCGCTGGGTTGGATAACAGTTCTTCCAGGAGATTATCGTATCCTGCCCTTAACTGCGGGAATTTTTCACTCAATGCATCGGCAGCATAGTCTGTCAGGTGCGCGATTCCTTTTTTGGATGGATTGGCAGATTTTGTCGCTAAAACATATTTCTGTGATTTTACAATGCCAAGGCTTGAAGCTTTCTTGTGTATGGCACCAGTTGTGCGGTTAGGAAAGAGTTTCAGAAGCTCTGGTGGGGAAAGGGTTGGATACACACGCCTTAATGTTTCCTCATCGTCATCTGACCATACGGAGTATCCAGATTCCTTGCGGGGTCGCCCTCGTTTTTTGCATTTCTTTTTGTTTTTCACTTCGGTTTTCTCGTGTTCTGGCATGATTTTTTAACCTTTTGTCCTGCAATTTTCGTAAATTATTACCGAACGTGCTCAATTTTATTAATGGATTTTTCTGGCTGTACTGTTTCTGGTTTGTGCATGGTTTGTGAAAAACACTTCAAGGCGTTTTGCTGATTTTACAGTCATTGAAGTGTTTACACCGTTTACACCGTTTTCATGTTCATGATTTCTTATGGCTGCTCGCCCCAATCATCCACTCAGGACGGTTTGAACAGATATAATCTGTATATTCCCTGACATAATCGTCTACGATTTTTGATTTTACCCCCTCATCAAGTGTGTCCCAGAGGTTCAAAAGCACCTCAAGCGTATGCATAATTCTGGGAACTGTGCCTCTTGTCCCGTTCAGTACCTTAATGTTCTTGTCTGATGCATGTTTTTTGAAACAGCCTCTTACTTCCCGTCCTGTTATTTCAAAAAGCCTGTCTCTTGAGCTGTCAAGCACTTTTATATTTGTCGT
>JACUTP010000195.1 GCA_014859785.1 Candidatus Methanoperedentaceae archaeon
TCACAAAAAAATTGCTGGTTTTTGCGACTGGAATTATCAAGGTCTTTCTTTAATCTTAAAAGGTCATCAATGGTATCAACATCATACCAGGGCTCAAGCATGGATACAACTAAACCGGAACCCTTTGCTTTTTCAATAGTTTTTCCAGTCACATCCTGCGTACTCCATGGAATATTTTTAAATATCCCGGGAAAGTGGGCACGAGCCCCTATCAGGTAATATCCTCCGTCCTCACATGGACCAAGTACAACATCTGTATTATCAAGACGGTCAAGTCCTTCAGATATAAAATCCCGGGGCAGGTTTGGAGAATCACTGTCTAATATTATTACCTTTTTAAATCCCTGACTGAAAAGGTTTTTCGATATATTGGATAATCTCTCCCCAAGGTGTGCTCCATTCTGTTCTACCAGGGTAAAATCCCGGGGTATGAGCTCTCTGAAAAGAGCCCGTGTATTCGCGGGGGTATAGGCAATGAAGTGAGATGCATTGTCAATATGCTTCACCTGTTCTATTTTATCAAGAAGAAAACACCTGTAAAGTATTGCTGCTTCCCCTGATTCAAGACGGGAAAGCAATCTTGTCTTTACCATGCCGGATAAAGGCGCTTTAGCCATTATGACAATCGCATTCATGAAAAATACATTAATCCTTTTTCATATCTTCTTCCCTATCAATCGTCCCCTTCCGACCTTTCCTTCACCAGCAGCCCTGACCCACATATCAAGTCCCTCATCAGCTGCTTTGAACAAACCCTCTCCATAGTTCCCGATAATCTGATCTTTCAACTCATTCCTGAGCCTGTCCTGGTAGATATGACAGTGCTCTGTAAAATCATCACTTAAATCCTCTTTCTCCACTATCTTGAAACCGGTATCGATAAGGATCTCTTCATAACCATCCAGCGTTTCCATAAACGGGAATGCCATAAATGAGTTAAGGTCTTCCCATTCATTTTCGGTCATAGTTCCTGTCTGTATCCAGTCCGTGAAAGCAATCGTGCCTGTATTTTTCAGGACTCTGCTTGCCTCTTTTATCAATCGTTCTTTGTCTGTTATATAGCACCAGGCATCCTGGCCCCACACCAGATCAAATGTGTTTGCCTTAAAAGGTATATCAAGAGCATTACCCAACTTGTAGGTAACAAGATGCGATAATTGTTCTTTTCCTGTCCTTTTTATTGCTTCATTGACCATTTTTTCTGTTGCATCCAGTCCTTTCACCTTGCACCCGTATTTTCTGGCAAGATGCCGGGCAGGACCGCCAAGAGCGCTGCAGATGTCAAGAATAACCGTATTTTGATTGATTCCGGCCCTCTCAGCAAGAATCTCAGTTTCTTTTTCCCCGCCAACGTGTATTTCCTCACCCATTAACATCTCCCACAACACACCCACATGCCCGCCATATATCCCATTTACATCGTCGATCGTAAAGTCGAGTCGTTTTCCTTTAACTATTTTTCTCAAACATATCAACCCCAATATTTGCAGGATTATTCCAGCACCTTGGATCAGGAGCAAGAATATCCCCGGTTTCATAATAAGCAGTGGCCCTGCAACCCCAGCATACAGAATTGTTCTTACATGTCCTGCAATGTCCTGACATGTTTCCCGGATCCCTTATGTGGGTAAATAATAATTCATTCCTGCTCCTGTCAACAATATTCTCAAGAGATGAATCGTGGATATTTCCATATCCTTTCCTTATAACAGAACACGGGGTTACATCTCCATCCACTGTCACGCAGATAATCCCGCCACAATAGAACTTATTTGTATCCATGCTGCCCATGGAAAGTCGGGAATCCGGATAATTGTCCTTATCCCTTGTTTCACATGCTTCCCTGATCTCCTTAAGATCCGGGACCCAATCAGCATGCTCTTTTGCAAGACCCACTATGGAAAGCTGTGTAAGGCATGTACGCATACCTTTCTCCCTGAAAAAGTACCTGATCGTATTTTTTACATCCTCATCAGCAACAGGTTTTGTAAAAGTAATGCAGTTAATCATATTTTCAGGTTTTTTCCCCAGCGACTGGACATTATCAACTCCCTCCAGGATTGCATCCATCTTCCTTTCGGGATTGCCGGTATGCAGTTTCCTGTATATTTCCCTGTCAAGACTGTCAAGATGCACGGAAATAAAACCTCCATCTGATATTTCAACCGCTTTCGCTGCTACCTCAATATCCATAAGCGGCATTCCGCTTGTCCAGATATTATTTTTAAGACCCTTATCAACAGCATATTTCATTAATTCATACCAGTCTTTCCGGAGGAGCGGGTCACCGCCAAGCCAGTCAATAGCTCTCACATCCATACTGGCGGCTGAATCAAGTATGGCATAAATGTCTTCAGAAGATAACTCCTTCATTGGCGCATCTTCCGAAGAAGCATAACAGTAGAGGCAGCCCTGCTGGCATGCAAGGCTGGATTCGATCTGGACAGTGTAGACCCTGCATTCCTCAAAATACTTTATTTCTTCATTGTGACCCGGATGAAAGCAGCCATATGTTACTAAAGGATCATTCCCATTCATACTAACCTCCCGGACAATAGTATAGTCTTAATTGCCTGCATATATATGTTTATGGATTGGAATAAATGGAGGACTATTGTCCTGTCAGGTTAATTGAGAGAAGCGGGATTATTATCATCAACATTGCCCAGATAAAACCTGCTTTTTGAACTTCGACTCCTCCTGTCTTCTTAACAAACCTTTCAAGAATTGCCAGTGGCACCAGCACAAAAAGCATACCATTAAAGATGGTAGTGGATACTTCGTGTTCCACTGGCAGATAGTCTGTAAATGGATCAGGGTTTGACCATCTTACCAGGAAAAATGTCAGTGCCATATGGGCAAGACCTATGTATGCAAAAGTCATAAGGTGCATCTTCAGCCATATCTTCAGTCTCCGGTTTGGGTTTAATAATTCGGTTTCCCTTCTTTTTTCTATAAAATACAGTACAAGGACTGTTATCAACAAACCTGCTTCAATAATGGTTCCGATATACCAGGGCCAGAAAGCAAGTAATGTTGGAACAATAAGGAATGCGGCGATAACCGCCACGAACTGGCATGAAATCATCCTGAAATGATATGACATCCCCACTGTGATGAATGCCAGGGGAATGGCGAAATTATGTCCCCACCTGGAATCCTCCCGGAACAGGAAGAAAGCAGGTCCGAGCCAGAAAATGAGCCATAGAACGCCCTGTATCAGTATCCCGTTACTTGCCGTCATCACTTTATCTTTATCGAAATGTAAGTATCCCACTTTATATAAGAGGGACTTTTAAACTATAAGA
>JACUTP010000196.1 GCA_014859785.1 Candidatus Methanoperedentaceae archaeon
CGCAGTGGCACGCCTTTCATCTCCCATTTGTAATACTTGGCGCCTGGTCGCTCATCCCCGTCATCGAGAACCAGGCGTATTCCATTCTCCCGAAGGGTATCGACTACATCACTGCACGCTTTTGAAATCTCATCGCTCTTCCCGAAAAGTATCGGGATAATGACAACCTGTGTCGGTGCAACTTCAGGCGGCAGTACCAGTCCTTTATCATCGCCGTGAACTGAAATAAGGGCTGCAATCGAGCGCTCGGATACACCATAGCAGGTCTGGTGGGCGTACTGCTGCTCCCCGTTTATGTCCTCGTACTTGATATCAAACGTCTTTGCGAAATTATCAGCGAGATGGTGCGCTGTTCCTGACTGGAGTGTCTTGCCGTCAGGCATAAGGACATCCACTGCTGTGGTATAATCAGCTCCAGGGAATTTATCCCAGTCAGGGCGTTTTGAGGCAATGGTTGGTATTGCCAGCCGCCTGTAAAATTCCTGGTAAATGCGGATTGCTTCTTCCACCTGTTTTGCAGCCTCCTCCCAGTCAGTATGTACTGTGTGCGCTTCCTTGAATGACGTGATTTCGCGGAGCCTGATAAGCGGTCGTGTGTGTTTTGTTTCGTACCTGAAGGTGTTCACTATCTGGTACAACTTGAGAGGCAGGTCTGCATGAGAGCGTACCCACACCTTGTACATCGGATAGATTGCAGTCTCGCTTGTAGGGCGCAGGGCGAGTTTCATGTCAAGTTCTGTAAGCCCGCCGTGTGTGACCCAGTAAACCTCGTTTTCAAACCCTTTGATATGTTCTGCTTCCTTCATGAATTCGTTTTCAGGAATGAGAAGCGGGAACATGGTTTCCTGGTGGTCTTTATCCAGGAGTTCGCGCATGATGGCGTATGTTCTTTTTCGGATATCGAAACCGAACGGGAACCAGACATACAGTCCTTTCACAGGATAGCGAACATCCATTATTTCTGCAAAATAGAGAAGTTCGTTATACCATTCGCTGAATTTTGATTTCAAAGGAAGTGATTCTGCTTTTTCTTCCGGTTTTTTATCCACGTTTCGGGTTTCTGCCATGTAATTCACCGTACAGGCTGCTACTTTTGTTTTATATGCAATAAGGATTTTGAAAAAAAGGCACTCTGCATGATAAAACCAGAAAATCAATTCGAGCGATAAGATAGAAATTTGAGTGAGGGGAGTAAGCCCCCTTATGTTCTGCGCAATGGGTGGATACCCATGTTGCGCCTGTGCGGCATTCGGCTATGCGCCGTACTCGGACGGGACTGGACTGCCCATATTATCCTATTTCGGCTTGCACCCGCGGGGATTCGCCGTTCCATCCGCATATGCATGACCTCACTCTTTCGAGCTCATTGCATTTATGCACTGCGGTATCGTTTCTGTTCCAGAGCCAGGGTTCTCACCCTACACCTTTGCAGGTGTCCGCGGTCCAGTAAGTGGGGGGACTTTCCTCAGCAGCAATATTACCGCCGGAAGCCGCCCTTCCTCTCTCATGCAGGTAAACGCCGTGTTAACGTTTAAATTTACCGATAACTTAAATATAAAAAAGCTGCGTTTAGAAATAAAAGGTAAATTTATGAAAAGGGAACTAATCGATATACTATGCTGCCCGATGTGCAAAGGTGACCTCGAACTTGATGTCACGGAAGAGAATGAAAAAGAAATAGTGAGAGGGAACTTTCATTGCAAAAAATGCAGTGAAGATTATCCCATAGACGATGGCATTCCAAACATGCTGCCGCCTGAGCTAAGGGAATAATCATTTTTTGCTTTTTATTTCAAAGCCATACACCTGCACGGTAATAACTTTTGTTGCAGGTTAAAGTAATATAATAAACAGGAATTATAATACAGAACCAATAAATAGAATCAGGAAGTACGTTTCATCATTAAAGCCATTATACCCGGTTTCCCATCCTTATCGGAGTCCGGTTGAAGCCCTGGCATTCCCATGCCCATTTCAATACCGCCGAACATCTCATTATTAGCCCTGTCACTAATTTCTTTGAATATCCTTTTATATGCTGTACAGTGGGGATCAACCCCCTTTACTTCACCATCCGTGGGTGCAATTGCATTATACGGGCATCCGCCCCTGCAATATTTGATATGCGTGCAATCCGCGCATTCCCTGTCCACATAATCTTTAAACTCGAACATAAGCTTCCACGCATCAGACCGTGAAAGGTCTTCCATGCCCGGATGGGCATAAACATTTCCCATTATATATTCCGGCATGCCCACAAAGCGATAGCAGGGATAGATACTTCCCTCAGGTCCAACCGCAAATGTATCACCCATGCAATCCACATATGTGCAGACAGTACCCCGCCCTGTGAAATAACATTTACACAGGTGGTCTATATTCATAACTTCAATATCATTAATGTTTTCCAGATATTTATCCAGAAGGTAAATCAGCAATTCACCATATTTTTCAGGAGGAAGCGCCCATTTTCCAGGGTTTTCATCACGTAAAGACGGTAGTGCAGGATGTAATTTAAGAGTTGAAAAATTCTCAAGGAAAAAATTGAAAATATCCTCCTTGAAATTTACGGAATGGGATGTGAAAGTGCAGATAAATCTGACATCAATGCCATTCTCCTTTGCAATTTCATAGCCTTTTATGGTCTTATCAAAGTATCCCTTCCCCCTCTGGAAGTCGGTAAGCTCTTCCGGACCGTCCAGACTTGAACCGATTGGGATATTATATTCAGCCATTATCTGGGCTATTTCAGGGGTCATCTTCCAGAGATTGCTTTGCATGGCAAAAGCTGCTTTACGGTTACTTGAACCTTCAGCCAGCAGGGGCAGCGCATCCCTGTAAAAATCCGCTCCAGCCAGCAGCGGCTCCCCGCCATGAAAAGTGAATGTAACAGGGTCATCCCGGAAGTTCCTGAGCCATTTAACCACTTCTTTGACGGTTTCAATATTCATTATCGGGGAGTCTTCTGCAGAACTCCAGCAATAACTGCAATTGGAAGGACACCCCAGGGTTGGAATCAGCATAACGTGAAAAGCCATAAAAACACCTTTTTGACAACCAACCACCCTCTTTAAAGTATTAATAGTTTTCTTGCACTGATTCGAGACCTATTTAAGTTTGCCGGACAAAGCCGTAAGAATTTAAGCCTGCCCTTCTCAGCCTACGTTCAACAATTATGTTGAAGCACCTTTTATGTATCGGGTGCAACTATCCTATATACGAGAATTATGTCTGAAACCGAGTAAAACCATTCTTCTTCATGCCAAATCCTTCTTATATCCGTGTCCTGAAAGACGA
>JACUTP010000197.1 GCA_014859785.1 Candidatus Methanoperedentaceae archaeon
ACAGGAAGCACGATATGGAAGGTACTGCCCTTTTTACCATCACTTTCTGCCCAGATTAATCCTTTGTGTTTTTCAATAATACTCTTGCATAAAGAAAGACCGATTCCGGAACCGCCGTACTTACGGCTTGTTGACCCATCCACCTGGTAAAACCTGTCAAAGATACTGGATAACTCACCAGGTGGAATCCCGATTCCATCATCACTTATACTGATATTGATTTTTTCATTATAATCTGACAGATTTATGGTAATTATCCCTTTAACGGGTGTGAATTTTAAAGCATTTCCCAGCAGGTTTATGATAACCTCGTAAAGTTGTTCTTCAACACCTGTTATTTCAGGGACGGGTTTGGTGTTCGTTTTAATACATATCTGTTTAGCATCTGCCAGCGGTCTGACATCATCAACAGTTCTTGATATGATATCGTTAATCTGAACCGTTTGTTTATATGTTTCTTTATGTAATTCCATTAAATCATTTTCAAGATGGGTAACATGAAGAAGCTGTTCAATCAAATTAATTAACCGGTTGGAATTCCTTAAAATAGCATCAAGGCTTTTCTTCTGGTCTTCATTTATTTTACCCAGTGTTTCATCTTTTACCAGCTCGGTAAATCCCTTGATTGCGGTCATGGGTGTCATAAGTTCATGGGTAATATTTGATATGAATTCTGTTTTCAGGTTATCTGCTTCTTTCAGTTTTTGATATGATTCCAGAAGCTCCTGTTCAAGTTTTTTCTTTTCGGTTATATCCCTTGCAATGCCGTGAATTTCAGTTATCTTCCCGTCTTTTATTACAGGGCGGTTAATGATTTCAGCCCATTTATGCTCCCCGTCCCTGCACACCACTTCAAGCACGATTGGCTGCTCAACAGGCTGTCCCGAAAGATGTTGAACCAGTGTTTTCCTGGCATATTCTGAACTCTCAGGGGTCAGCCATTCGGAAAAATGAGTGCCTATCACTTCATCACCTGAAAAACAACCCATCAACTTTACCCCGATATCGTTCATTTTCAGGATAATACCTTCACCATCATGGACATACATGGTATCATGGGCATTCTCAAAGAGTTCCCTGTATTTTTTCTCGGATTCCTTAAGTTCAAATAAAAGTTTATTGAAATCCGTGACATCCTTAATAACAATAACATATTTTGTTTTGCCTTTCATTTCCGTCCTCGAATGGGACACAAACAGGTTCCTGATTTTCCCGCTTTTTGTTTTTATTTTTGTCTCATAAGGTATTTCGATACCGTTCTGTATTTCGTTCCACTTACCGAGCATGAAATCATGCATATCCTCGGGAATTACTTTCATGAAAAACTCACCAACAAACTCATCTTCCTGCCACCCGCTAATATTAAAACAAGATTTGTTCCCGTATTCGAATCTCCCCTTATCATCAATAACAAATATCCCGTCAAAAGATGAATCAAATATCGTCCTGAGGTAGAGTTCGGAATCATACAGTTGTTTATTTGTTTCCCGTACTTTCTTTTCAAGATGATTTTTATAAACTTCAAGCTCCTCCATATTTTTTTTCATACGGATGCACATTCTCGCATTCTGGACAATGGATGATGCCTGTGATGCTGCAATGGTTATGAAATCAATCTCTTCATCCAGGAATTGCTGTGATTTTTCCCGGTAAACATTCAAAAGACCGATGACTTTCCTTCCCTTTTTCATTGGCGTGAATATCTGGGAGGAAAAACCCAGCTCATCACATAAATGAAGCCACGGCTTATCTTTCGGCTCTTCATAAACATCTGGCACAATATAATATTTCCCTGTCTTTAAAACCGTGCCTGACGGACTTGAAGTTAAGGGAACCCCTGCCTTTTCTGCTGCTTCATATACCATTTCAATATAATTTTCAGGCAACCCGTATGATGCAACCATATCGAGTTTCCCGGTTTCATCATCAACAAGCATCATTGTGCCTGAGTGGGCGCCAATTGTGTCACAGGTGTTTTCCAGGATTTTCTCAAGAATTTCATTAAACTCAAGTGTGATATCTATTGATGCAATATCTGCAAGCGCCTTGAGTTTTGGTTTTTCATCACTGTACATATATTAAAGCTCCGGGTTCCGGGGACAGGACACACAAGACTCGCCACTTAAGAAGTACATGCATTTACCACAGTATGTGCATTCTTCAACTGGTCGTTTTTCAATGGATTTCTTAACAAAAAACGGGTCTGAAAGCTGGGGTCTTGCTATTGCCGCAAAGTCGGTTTTATGTTCACCAATTATTTTATCGGCATAATGAAGGCTTCGGATGTTACCTGCGCATATCACAGGAACATCAACAACATCCCGTATCGCCCCGGCAAGATGAACGTGAACGCCTTCGCCCATTTCCTTTGTCGGAGCCATGTGGTTAATACTTGCATAAGTTCCCGCGGCAACACTGATAATATCAGCGCCGGCTTTGACTAATTGCGGTGCAAGCTTTCGCGTTTCGTTAAGTGTCAGCCCCCCGTTAACATACTCATCAGCGCTTATCCTGCATGATATCGGCGTATCGCCAATTTCCTGCCTTACTTTTTCGATGATTTCAGTAAAAAACAAAGATTTATCAGTACCATATTTATCACTGCGTTTATTTGAAAAACCGGACAAAAAACCTCCAATCAGGTACCCGAAAGCGCCGTGAAGCTCAATAAGTCCGGCACCTGCTTTTTTCACCCTTCGTGCACCTTCTGCAAAATCATCCTGTATCCTTTTAATTCCGGCATCATCCAGTTCCCGCGGTGTTTCTTTCATGACAGGGCATGGTATGGGTGAAGGCGCAACAACAGGATGTCCGGTCATTACGGATGAAGTCTGTCTTCCTGCATGTACTAACTGGGCTGCCGGCACCGAGCCGTTTTCCCTGATAACTGAAAAAAGCTTTTTGAGTCCTTCTATATGTTCGTCACTGTTAACTTTCAGGACTTTCGTGCCCTGTGAGCCGTCATCCGAAACTGCCATGCCCCCGGTTATAATCAATCCTGAACCGCCCCGCGCCAGTTTTTCGTACATCCTGAGTAATCGGTCTGTCACAAATCCTTCGGGTGTTGCGTAATTTGCCTGGAAAGCCGGGAATACTATACGGTTCTTTATTTTCACGCCTTTTACGTGCAAAGGTTCCAATATGTCATTTAATATCATTACTCCATTCATCCCGATATGGTTATCCAAATGGATATAAATGATATGCTCCTATTTTAAGGTAACTGCTTTTTGATATTCCTCATA
>JACUTP010000198.1 GCA_014859785.1 Candidatus Methanoperedentaceae archaeon
ATTTAACCCCAATAATACCATAAAAAAGTATCCGGGATATTCCGGGGGAATTTACAGGATAGGATTGAAACAAAGGAGGAATTTAAAATATGAACGCAAAAATAGCAATGGTCCTGGTAGCCTTAATAGGTGTGGGACTGTTTGCTCTCCCGCAGACAACCGCGTTGTTTGCAGGACAGCACAGTTTCGTCAACATTGACGCTACAGGCAACCAGATCGACTGTGTCAAATGTCACGGCGATGTACAGGCAGAACTGGGGACTATGGGGTATTCAGCGACGACAAATACGTCAGGTCCTCATGCAACCTTCAAATGCGATTACTGTCACAGGATTGAGCCGGGTTATTCAAGCGGTGATAATGCATACGGTATGGTAACATACAGGAATGGAACTGCAATGAGAACAATCGTTATGACGGTAACAAACTACGAGAGACAAAACTTCCCACAGAATATAAGCAATCTCGGAAATCTTTCAGTAGCAGCCCCGGGTATCATCTGGGAAGGCGGAGCGCCGATTAGCCCGCAGGCAGCTGGAACTGAAGCTGATGATATAACGCTGGAGTACTATAACGACTACCTGAAGCCAACCTATAACGCCGCAACAGGTTTGCCATACGACACATCCGCAAACAGAGACGGCGGATTCAAACCTGGACTTATAGGAACAGAAAATGGTACGGACTGGACAAAGGGCAGCAGATACTGGACACCCACACTTCTGAACGCAGGTTCAAAAGCAGTTAATCCAGGCACAGCATACCATGCAGCTTCACTTGTCTCCTGTATGGAATGCCATGGCGGAGTAGAACCACTGGGACACTATTCAAGAGTCCTCGATGGTGAAGAAGCGGCTACATGTGAGCAGTGTCACTATTCCTCAGCAGGCGCTTATAGATGGGTTGAACTCGGAGCAGGCGGCTTCGGTCTGACTACTGGCGTACATGATAATGGCTCAAGTGAAGCACACACTGAATTCGTTGGAACCAATGACGAACTCACACGATTTAAAGGCGGAGCATCAAATGGTGCCTGTGTAGCATGCCATACACACGTTGCAGTTGAGATAAACTACACGAGACCGGACACCTATAAGTTCGATGCAAACTTCTTCTCTGACGGCACGGAAAACGTCGGCGGCTTCTCAGCAACGGGAATGGTTTCATCCAACAGCAGTGGAAACTAAAAAAACACAAAACAGGGATGGTTTACACCATTCCTTTATTTTTTTTTACAGAATCTAAAAACAATGAAAAAACTGATAATTCCTGTCTGCATGATTTTTATTTTCGCATTTTCCATCATTCCTGTAAATGCAAATATCCCGGGTAACCACAAACAGGTTATATGTTTTACATGTCATGGAGTAGTGGGGGATGAGGAAGATGAATGCGGGAACTGTCATAATTATGTTGGAGGTAACAGGGTTATTCAATCATTAATGGAATCCCAGCATAACCCCGGTACCTGTAAAATATGTCACGGCGTAAAAGACAGGAATACATACCACCTGACGCATGTAAATGTATCATGCAATACCTGCCACGAATCAGGTAACGCCCTGCCCGCCTCAAAAATAACGGAGTGCGCGGGCTGCCATGGAGGACAGATACACAACATTCACCAGGACAGAATCGCCAGTATATGTTCTGATTGCCACAGTTCACGCCCGGCATCGAACCCGGCATCCGTACCTGTCATATCAAACAACAAAATAACTGCCGGCATTTATGCTAAAGTTATAAATTACAAGCAATTCACGTTATACGAAGTATTCCGGAAAATACTATCATCATTCAGCTTCTTATATTATTCATTATAATTACATAAGGTATTTCATACCGATAAAACATAAATAGCTATTAGTACAATAAAGAAAGGTAGAATAATATGAAAAGAAACACCGTTTTTATGGCAGTAATCATTATTGCGGTAATTGGTGGAGCTTTATTCTTATCTATCGATAAGTTAGAAAGATCTGTCTATAAGATAGAAAGCATACTGGACATCGGTAAGCCGGCGTTAAAACTAACCGTATCGACAGGGATTAACGAATCAGACGGCTCCCCGGTAATTACAAACATCACTTTCGAGCAGACCCGCGTTATCTATAAAGGCACAGATACCAGGGTAGAATACCCTGAGATTAGTGTTATAGCAAGGAAGGATTCCATAAGGGCGGCTCCTGTAACCTACTGGGCGGCGCAGCCCTGGATAGAAGGGAATGAAACATACACGCTTACCCTATCATTCAGAGAATCATACACACCCGAAACAGGTGATTTCCTGATACTTACTATCAGGTTCACAGGTCTCAGGGGATTTATTCTTGGAAGAAATACGGCGTTCTATGAATGGCAATAAATACGGGCTCCTGCTCCTGGCATTTGCAGGAATAATACTGTGGAATACTCCTGACACAGCATCCCTGTTAGTTGATTCCCATGCATTCTATAATGGCAGCGCCCCGTGCACAAAATGTCACGGGGATGTTCTGGCGCAGCTTGAAGATTCAGGAAGCGTTAACGCAATGCACCTGAACCTGGACTGGGGAGGCGGGTGCAGAACATGTCATTCAAGCGCCAATATGTCTGGCGGCAACGCCAGCCAGGACTATCATTCAGCATATTCTCCATACTGCATCGAGTGTCACCAGAACGTTTCATCCATCAACAATAATAAAGAAGTGCACTCACTGATAGTCAGCGGGGCGAACAGTTCCTCACTGAATCCCGGACTGAATGAAGCATGTATCCTCTGCCATACCACTATTACAGGCGAGGTCGTGGTAAGGGCGCGTGCTGTATTCCCGTTTGAGAGCGACAGCGTTGCAGCCAACGCAACAGCAGAATATAACGGGACATACATTACTACAATCTCAAATCCGCAGCCTGTTGGACTCCACAATTACAATAGCGGAGTCCAGTGTATCATGTGCCATGCGCCGGTTCAGGATATATTAGGACAACCTGATGCTCCATATCCTGCCCACAGAGAATTCGGCTGCCAGGGATGCCACAGGGGAAGCGGGATGGATGCAGGGCAGACCAGTGAAAACCAGACTGATTACCATGCGGCAAAAATCAAGTATTGCAGTGATTGTCATAACCTGGATGTTCACCCGGACCCTCCGGTATCCAGGGATTGCAACCTCTGCCATGAATCCCACGGCGGTCTGAAAGCGAACAACATCACAGGTACGGAAGAATTTCAAGCAGCCAGTGTAATTTCACC
>JACUTP010000199.1 GCA_014859785.1 Candidatus Methanoperedentaceae archaeon
TGTAGCAATGTTTATTGCCTAATTTTATTATTAACTCTGTGGTGAACAATTGATTAATAATACTGAAACTACTGAAACCCATATCGGGAAGGATGCCGTTCTTACAAGGCTTGAGGAAATGCTCGGGAAAATGCCTGAAAACAGGAGGCAGCCGATAATAGATTTGATTAACAGGCGAAAAATCGAGCTTGGGCTTTTACAATCCGGGCTGCCGGTTGCAGGCTACAGGTTGAAGAAGAAACACCCGAAAGACACAAATGCCGTGCCCGTACCATGGAATAAACCAAAAAAACCGATACCGGGAAAAAATAAAGAAGCAATACGCAAGATTGCAAAAACCGTTGGCAGGATTTCAGAAACTGATGCCGTTGCTGCCAGGGATATTGACATAAAAGACGAACCTCTAAAAAAAGATAAAAAAATTTTGGAAGAAATCGATTCTTATAAATATTGAATGGCATTCCCTGTCATTAAAGCAAAGACTTATTATATTTAATCCAAATTGCAGAGAGCATTATGATTACTAAAGAAGACCTTGAGCACATCGCATGGTTATCACGCCTTGAATTAAGCGATAATGATAAGGAAAAATATTCTCCAAAGCTCAATACGATTCTTGATTATTTCGGGGAGCTTGATGAGGTTGATACTGAAGATGTAGAACCCACGTATCACGTCCTGCCCTTAAGCAACGTATTCAGGGAGGATGAAGTCGGTGGAACGACAATAACCCTTACCCAGGACGAGGCGCTTTCCAACGCACCGAAAAAACAGGACGGCTTTTTTAAGGCACCGGGGATGATGTGAATGTGGGCAAGTATTAATGAGCTGAAGGAAAGGATACACGCAGATTCCTCAGAAGAGATCGTGGCTGAGTATCTGGAGAGGATAGGCTCAAGCAGACTGAACGCTTTTATCACAGTTGACGGGGATGGTGCAATATCGCGCGCCAGGGAGATAGATTCAGAAAACAGCGACGGGGCACTGGCTGGAATACCAATCGCAATCAAGGATAATATCTCCACAAAAGGTTTGTTCACAACATGCGCATCCCATATCCTGAAAGGGTACGTACCGCCCTATGATGCACACGTCATCGAGAGATTAAAAGAAGCAGGTGCTGTGATTATCGGTAAGACCAACATGGATGAGTTTGCAATGGGAACATCCACCGAGACCAGTTTCTACGGTGCGGCGAAAAACCCGTGGAACACGGACAGGGTTCCGGGCGGGTCATCTGGCGGCAGCGCGGCTGCTGTTGCGGGAGGCGAAGTTCCTCTTTCCCTTGGTTCAGATACCGGCGGCTCGGTGCGATGTCCTGCATCATTTTGCGGAGTTGTCGGGTTAAAACCCACATACGGCGTTATATCACGCTACGGATTGATTTCGTATGCAAACTCCCTTGAGCAGATTGGACCGCTTGCCACAAGTGTCCGCGACCTTGCAACCCTTTTTGATGTCGTCGCAGGTCATGACCCGCGGGATTCGACATCTGTTGACAGGAAATCGACTTATTATTCGGCCCTTAAAAACGATGTTAAGGGATTGAAAATCGGCGTACCTGCTGAGTATTTCGGGGAAGGCACGGATGAAGCTGTTGAAAAGTCGGTATGGGATGCAATACATACCCTCGAAGACCTCGGAGCCGCACATACTCCTGTAAATATGCCGCATACAAAATATGCACTTTCCGCTTATTACATAATTGCCATGAGTGAAGCCTCATCCAACCTTGCGCGGTTTGACGGTATGAGATACGGTCTAAGGACAGGGGACACAAACTGGCATACCACGTTCTCGCAGGTAAGAGCAGCAGGTTTCGGCGAAGAGGTTAAGCGAAGAATTCTTTTAGGTACTTATGCCCTTTCTGCGGGCTATCATGACAGGTATTACCTGAAAGCCCTGAAGGTGCGCACACTTATCAAGCGGGATTTCGAGCGGGCATTCAATGACGTTGATGTCCTGGTAGCACCGACAATGCCGTACCCTGCGTTCAGGCCCGGTGAGAAAATCGATGACCCGCTGTCACTGTATTTATCCGATGTTGATACGGTTCCCATAAACCTTGCAGGAGTGCCTTCAATTTCCGTACCGTGCGGTTTTTCAGGTGGGCTGCCTATCGGGATGCAGGTAATAGGAAAGCATTTTGACGAAGCCACAATCCTGCGCACGGCTTACACGTTCGAGGAGAATACGGATTACCACACGAAAAGACCGGAGGGGCTGTAATGTACAAAAATCCTGACGGCGTGATGATTGGACTTGAAGTCCACGTGCAGTTAAACAAGCTTAAGACAAAGATATTCTGCGGATGCAGTACCGATTACCACAACGACCCGCCCAATTCACATGTCTGTCCTGTGTGCCTCGGTCTTCCGGGTTCCATGCCTGTTATCAACAGGAAAGCAGTGGAAGCGGCAATTAAAGTCGGGCTTGCGTTTAACTGCACTGTCGAGGAGCGCACACAGTTTTACCGCAAGAATTATTTTTACCCGGACCTTCCGAAAGCTTTCCAGATTACGCAGTATGATTTCCCGATTTCAAGCAACGGTTATGTTACAATCGAAGGCGAGGACGGGGAGCATAAGGTAAGGATTAACAGGGCGCATATGGAAGAAGACCCCGGCAGGCTTGTGCATGAGGGTACGATTGACAGGTCAAAGTACACGCTTATTGATTATAACCGCTCCGGAATGGCCCTGCTTGAGATAGTGAGCGAGCCTGATATGAGAAGTCCGAAAGAGGCAAGGCGGTATCTTGACAAGCTTCGCAATATAGTTGAGTACCTTGAGGTATCCAACGTTGACCTTGAGGGCGCCATGAGGGTTGATGCCAATATTTCCATAATGGGTGGACAGCGCGCAGAGATAAAGAACATTTCATCCTTTAAAGGGGCTGAACGCGCGCTGCTGTTTGAGATTGTGCGGCAGAAGAACGTATTGCGCCGCGGGGGTACCGTGGTCCAGGAAACGCGGCATTTCGATGAGGCGCGCGAAATAACCCTGTCTATGAGAACAAAGGAAGAGGCGCATGACTACCGTTATTTCCCTGAACCTGACCTTGTGCCGTTAAAGATTTCAGGATGGGCGCCTGCTATTAAAGCGACGCTGCCTGAGCTTCCTGATGCAAGACGGATGAGGTTTGTGGAGCAGTACGGGATTACGGATGAACA
>JACUTP010000200.1 GCA_014859785.1 Candidatus Methanoperedentaceae archaeon
ATTGCGGGAGGTTTTTTATCTACACTTTTTGCTGCCTCCCAGGTATCTATCCTTCCTGATCCGAATGAGCTGGTATCATCACCGAGATATTTTGCGGTACTCTTAAGCGCAGAGCGAAGTTCAGGGGGAGTCAGCGATGGATTAATGTTCTTCAATAATGCAGCAGCGCCTGCCACGTGCGGCGCTGAAGCGGAAGTACCGTAAAAAGGCGATAAAGTCGAGGTCTTCACACCATCAGGCGCCACCACATCGGGCTTAATTCTGCCATCAGTGGTGGGACCCCTTGAACTGAAGGGTTCCAGGACATCATCTGACCAGCGGGTTGCACCCACGGTTATGGCTCCCCTGGCATCAGCAGGTACTGTAAGACTCCTGAATGGTACCTGGTATTGTGGTTCAAGGTCATGGTAGGCGCTGTATAATTGGAATGTCACATCCCTGTTAGCATTGTATTTATGAATTTGCAGATTGTATATACCCTTTTCGGGATTTATCGAAATACGTTCAGTAGGATGCTGTGCGCCGTCTTGAAAATTTTTTGAGTATGCAATTACATCACCTCTACTGTCATAAACGTACAAATCAAAATCCTGGTCAGAAGCAGGCCAATCATCCCAGGATAAAAATATCGCCATGTCACCTTTGAGATTGATGCTCATGTTTTCACTGCTTTCGGTGAAATTATGTATCCCATTGTTATCCGGGTCATTGAACTTACCTTCCCAGTGTTTTTGTGCATAATTGCCTGCACTGTTCACCCATACAATCCCGCTATCTACTGCGCTGTCAACTTTGGCTGATATTGTACTGGTTCCATCAAAAGGCCCGTCAAGCCAGCCCAGTGACATGGAGATGATATCCACATTTTGACTTATGGCATAATCGACTGCTTCGAGGAATTCCAGGTCAGTTCCAAGATTTATTAAATATAACTCGGCATCCGGCGCAATATCATATATGATTTCAGCAACCGCTGTGCCGTGTTTTTCCCCGCCGCCTGTTATACCCTCTTTCCTGAAAGACGTCACATTCACATTCGAGGGAAGCTCGCTGCCGAGTTTTGACTGGTAACCTTCAAATCCTACATCGAGTACGGCTATTTTCACGCCCTGCCCCCTGATTCCCAGATTATGGAGCGGTGTTGCATTTATAACCCCGACACCCTCGCTAACAACAGCATGAGTAAATGGCTTTACCGGACTTCGTACATAATTCACAAAAGGCAGCCTGGACATTACCTGAAGCTGAGATACAGGAACAGATGCCTGCACAAGGTTCTCATATACTGCTTCGATCGATGCGCCGTTTTCCTTCAGGGATTTTAAATACGATGTATCAGTGCCATTTAGTTCAAAAACTACTTGTTTCATGTTTTGATCATGGAATTGAGTCATTAAAGCACCCTGATTTCCCATTCCCTTATCAATATCCAGCAGATTTGATTCAATCTTTGAATGTTTATTTTTTTCGGGGTGCCCTTCTTTGATTAAACCGCTGTTTACACTTTCACCAGCTGCTGAAAATGAAATAAATAAAATAATAACGAAAAACAATAGAAATAGTGATAAATATAATTTATTTTTTAACAAGTATAACATCGCCTTTCTTCTTTATTAACAAAATCAATATTATTGAAAAGACCATAAGAAGAGCTGAGTTGAATCCTGATTTCGGGACAGGTGTCTGGTCTGCAGGGGTTGGGTTTACCGTATCAACCAGAGGTTTTGAAGGCAGCCGGATAAACATCACATCAGGTTCCTGTGAAAGTATTGATATTTTGTCTATTGGAACCATTACCTGGACATTATTATTCTGGCGGTTCTCTTCAATCAGGTAATCAGGGAGCGTAGCTTTTTCACCTGACATTTCCACAATAACCCTGATATTGCTGTTTTCAAGGGAAATACCGTGTGTCCTGGCAAACAGACGCGGATCTTCTGAGTTTATCATTTGTGTTAATATAGACTCAAGCTTTGGATTTTTTTTATCCATGTTTATATCATCCGATGTCTGTCCGGATGATACTGAAAGTAAAGTAAGGGTACAAATTAGTGTGACAATAATCCTTTTATGCATTTCTTCCCCCATCCCCGAATTCCCCCGAAGGAACACTTATTGAAATTTGTTGCCATTTCCCTCACTGATTTGTTTTGAACGAATAACCCCATGTTCTCTTTTACCATGATCTCTTTTACAAAGACGAACATCAAAGTACGTGATTAATTATAATAAGATATTATACTATATATGGCTGGCGTTTGATTCAATGTATGTCTCCTGTAAATGATGCGGGTCTTTTTTGAAAAAATGAAGGCAATAAGTGTTTTATGCTCATATAATATAATACTTACAAATAATGCTCTTCGAACATTTGATTTATTCCACCTCTATTGCTATCATAGCTGGCATGATCCACTTAAAAAAAACAGGTCGCGATTACTCCTGGATTATCATAGCCAGCGCTCTGGCTCCGGATCTTGATATGTTTGCAGGATATATATTAAATAATTTTGACACTTTTATCCTTATCAACGGAAATCCTCTGAAACATGGTGATTTTCATAATATTGCAGTCCTGTTCATTTTTGCAGCGCTGGTTGGATCGTTATTGAAGACCACAGGTATGAAATTCAAAGATTCTTTCATCTTCGCCGGGATTGGATTTGGTGCCCACTTATTGGAAGATGCGCTGGTCTATAATCCTGCATATGCATTTTTGTGGCCGTTGTCAATGCATAGTTTTGGTATCGGGATAGTTAATTATGAGCCAGACTGGTATGGGGTTGCAAACACCGGAGTTCTTCTTGCCGGGATAATTGTTATGGTACTTTGCGCAACTGCCAGGACAATGTATGAAGGAAAACCTGGCTTACAGAGGACTATTAGAGCATTGGCTCTGGCAGGTGTATTACTGGCTGTTACGATACCTGTTTTCTGGATTTATCAATTCGATGAAAATTTTAAAGATGCACCAGCACAAATCCCGGCTTATTCAAACCTTGTCGCAAACCCCGGGTTTGAAAACGGCAGCACACGACCGGATAACTGGAAGTTTGCAACGAGCAATGGAAACACCCCT
>JACUTP010000201.1 GCA_014859785.1 Candidatus Methanoperedentaceae archaeon
GGATATAAATGATATGCTCCTATTTTAAGGTAACTGCTTTTTGATATTCCTCATATATAAGAAATTCACATCATCGACTAAAGCAGGATGGCACGTAAACCATATAACTGACTTTCAGTTTTTCCCCTTAATATGCTCACACGCAGCCTGTGTCGTCTCCCTGCCCTGCGGCGTGCGCTTGATAAAACCAATCCTTATCAGGTACGGCTCATACACGTCCTCAATCGTCCTCACTTCCTCGCCAACAGAAATAGCAATCGTCTTAACGCCAACGGCACCCCCGCCAAAATCATCTGCAATCACAGAAAGAATACGCCTGTCAAGTTCATCCAGCCCGAGCATGTCGATTCCAAGCATTGTAAGTGCGGCATCAGAAACTTCCTGTGTTATCTTCCCGTCAGCCCTGACAAGGGCATAATCCCACACTCGCCTGAGTAACCTGTTGACAATCCGTGGCGTTCCACGGCTTCGTTTTGCGATTTCAAGAGCGCCGTCCTGTGTAATCGGGATTTTCAGTACCGAAGCACTGCGGTTAGCTACCTTAACAAGTTCAGGCACTTCATACAGGTTAAGCCTTGATACCAGCCCGAACCTGTCCCTGAAAGGCGAACCAAGAAGCCCGATTTTCGTGGTTGCACCTATAAGGGTGAAATGCTCAAGGCTTAGTTTTATCGATCTTGCGCTTGGTCCCTCGCCTATCATGACATCAATCTCAAAATCCTCCATTGCAGGGTAGAGTATCTCCTCAATCACGGAATTCAGGCGGTGGATTTCATCAATAAACAGCACGTCTCCCCTGTTAATCGATGTAAGTATTGCGGCAAGGTCGCCCGGTCTTTCAAGAACAGGACCTGACGTAGTTTTTATCCCGACACCCATCTCAGCCGCAATGATATGCGAAAGTGTGGTTTTCCCAAGACCGGGTGGTCCTGAGAATAAGATATGGTCAAGCGGCTCACCCCTTTTTTTGGACGCTTCCACTGCTATCCTTATTGATTCCCTGACAGTGTCCTGCCCGATAAAATCGTCAAGGCGCAAGGGGCGGATGGTAACGTCCTCCGTTTCATCATCCAGCAAGACAGGTGTGATAATTCTTTCTTCCATATAAGTTCTCTGGATTACAGTATATATTGAAAATATCTCATCGCAACTATTCAATATATAAAATACTATATTAAAGTATGGTCTTAATTTTTTTGAGTTTCTCCTGTTCGGTTGACATTCTGTCTCAAGGATTCATAAGCTCAGTAAACTCAGAATAATTACATCCAGTGGTGTCGTAATCTAAATTGAAATCATTTCAACCATTTAACTTCCGGCTCTTTTTTTTCAGGTATTGAAGTTCTGCCTCTGGGATATCCAAATATCAGGGGAGCAACTGCTTTATATCCTTGAGGTGCCCCGAGTTCTTTCAAAATCTTTTCATCCATAAGCGCAGGCAGCAAACCACCTATCCAGCAGCTACCGATACCCTTTGAATGTGCTGCAAGCATCATATTCTGCGCTGCCATTGCACAATCGAAATCCACTGTTGGTGCATTATTATTCCCAAATATTATTACAAGAACCCCGGCATCGTAGAACAGGCTCGTTTCCTTTGTTTTTAGAAAAACAAAAAAATCAGAAGCATTCTTGCTGGTATTTTTCATGGGTTCAAGTAAAGGGATCATCGATTTCTTACCGCTTTCTGATAGCTTATGCAGCAAGTCTTTGTTCTTGATAACTAAAAAGCTCCATGGCTGCATATTAAATCCTGATGGTGCATATCGTGCGCAGTCTATCAGGAATTTTATATCTTCATCAGATATTGCATCTTACTTAAACTCACGGACACACCGCCTTGTTTTCATGATTTCAATTATGTCTTTCAAAATAATACCCCATTTTTTACATTCACCTGATTTCAGTTATAGTTTTCTCTTCCTTAATTTCCTGTAAAGCCATTTCATGTACTTTACTGAACTGGCTTCTTCTTTCATTCCATGTATGCTCGGATGCTCGCTGCGCGAGACCGCTCCAGAATAAATCCATATTAGTCACCTCATTCAGGAATAGACCTGTGAGTATTTATGGGAAAGCCATGTGCGGGGTGAAAGTTATCATTGAAATAAATATTTTCTTATCGAAAGATTAATATAATAACAATATATCTTACATCAAAATATAATATGGGGATCATTATGAAGAAACTTGATATAAACCAGCTTGACGATAGCGATGAGGAAATTGTGGAAATACTCATTTCATCGGGCATGAGCAGACCAGCTGCCAGGACACTGGCATATCTTCAAAAAGTGGATAAATCTACATCCGTTGACCTTGAGAGGGTAACAGGACTGCGCCAGCCTGAAGTCAGCATAGCTATGAAAGAGTTAAAACCGTTTGATTGGATCGACGAGAATGAAGAAAAGAAGCCAGGTAAAGGAAGACCGAATAAGGTATATTCGCTTAAAGTTGGATTTAAGGATATAATCGCGTACATTGAAAAACAGCAGAAAAAAGCAATTGATGATGGAATGGCATCGATCAGGCGGCTGAAGGAACTGAGGAAAGGATAATCTCTCATTGTACATCAGTGACTATGGATGGCGTTTTAAATGAAAGCCACCTGGTGGAAAAAAAGACGCGCTACATAAGGGATTTATAATCATGCATACATAATATTCATAGCTTCGTTTTCTCTCTGTTTATCTTTGATACGTTCTTGTTCCTGGTTACATTTTTTTTATTTTACCTTGATTTAACACATGACATTCGAATAAAGTCATCATGGCACCTCGTTATTGACCCAACGATTCCTTACTTCGCGTTCTCGTCCTCTTCCCAGAGACCGAAGGTGTTGTTTTCCGTGTCAGTGCAGACTGCGAGATACCCCCAGCCAGGCACGGCTGTCCTTGGCATTATGACCTTACCCCCGAGTTTCGTTACGTTCTCAAGGTATTCCTCAACTGACGGCACTCCGATGTAGTTCGTGATCTTCTGCCCGGGCTCGCCTATTTTACCCATTCCTCCCCCGACCCCGGGATTTCCCTCAAGGTCTTTTGTCTCAAAAAGATAGTAGGGCATTGGTC
>JACUTP010000016.1 GCA_014859785.1 Candidatus Methanoperedentaceae archaeon
TTTTAAACCCTTTGCCTTTAGAGCCTCTATTAGATCCTCTATTAGATCCTCTATTCATATTTATTCACCTGATTCGCCCTGAATCTTCTGTTTCACTGCCTCGAACTGTTCAGAGATATTAGTATTCCTGAACGCATCAATTTCTTTTCCTGTAAATTTGTCTTCTGACGGGAATATCTCAGGATTATGCGGGATATCCATCCCGGCATCGACAGCTCCTTTTAAAGCAGCAAATACCCTTGCGGCTTTTGTCGCATGATATAATCCTATATCAGTGATAGCTTCTGCCAGCCCGTTCTTCTTTGCACGGTAGCCGAGCAACAACCCGGTAAGGTATGCCGCAGCAGAATTTCCTGTCGGCCCTGTATATCCGTATTTTCCAAGGTCACCGGTATTCGCCGAAACAAGGGTCTTATCTCCTTCCTTTCCCAGTACTATTAACTGCATACTTGTATGTTTTAAACTTTTTCTTATTACCAGACGGGGTTTCCTTGAGATGAGCATCTGCTTCCTTGCCCTGTAATCCGTTTTACCGGCTCTTACCCGCCTGAATTTAACACTGTATCTTGATCCAGTCGCCATAATTTCAAGCCTCCTTGATCTTGAGTTGTTCGATATGTGCATCAAGGTGCGCCCTGCTCCTGTATTCCCCGCCTTTCGCTTTACGGTACAGTTTCCTGTAAGTGGAAACTTCAATGGTACTGTTATCTCTCAGTTCCTTGAGACGGGAACGCAATGCACGGATTTTTTTAATCCACTGCTCTTTCCTGGGTCTTCGTGCACCTTTGGCGCCGCTTCTTGAGCCGTGTCCTTTCCTGTGGCCATAAGCACGTTTCTCATGGACTTTGCGTGCCCTGCCGCGGCTGACACCTTTAATCAGTCTTTTACGGATCTTTCCCTCTTCAATTAAACCGTGAATATCCCCACGTGTCAGTGCAGCGGCTATGTCGGTGGTTGCATCCGGGTCAAGCCATACCCTGTGGTACCCCACACCCATAACAGCAGCAGCCAGTCGTTTCTGGTTAGACAATCCTGCCATTAGCCAGCCCTCCGCATGGGATTTAAAACCTTCAAGCCGAGTTCAACTGCCTTCTCTTCCATCATAATACGTTTTTTTGTCCCGACAGTCCTTGCAATCCTTGCCGCCTTTGTTTCAACATCAATTGTTTCAAGATCTTTCAGGTTATTAACAAGTATTTCCTCAAAACCGGATGGATGTAATCCCCGGACTGCTGCCGGGCTGCCATAACCAGCCTGTACAAGGGCACCTTTTCCCTTGATACCGATTCTCTTTTTATTATGAAGACCAATCGGTTTTCTCCAGCTTTCAGGAACCCGTTTTTTCTTATGGGAATCTGTCCGCCTGAAGGACGGTTTCCTGCCTTTCTGCTTCTTCCTGACGTTCATAAGCCTTTTAGTCTCATCGTCAAGGGTAATTGTAATCTCAGGAACCTCAATTACTCTATGGATTTCTTCTTCAACACTTTCCTCGACAAGTTCATCAATATTAATACTGTCAGCAGACTTTTTAATCCTCTCAGCAAGTTTGTCCCCGATACCTTTGATAACTGCGATCTCCCCGACACCTGCCTCCTTTATTGATGCTATTGTTTCAAATCCTGCATCATAGAGCAGCCTGGCTTTTGACCTGCCGACACCATCGATGATCGTAAGCTCATTTATTGCCTTCTCTTCCATGTTACTCACCGTCCTGATTTTTCAACAAGGTAAATCCCATCCTGGAACACCCGCGGATCGAATCCCCTGATTTTTGTTGCCTGCTGGATATTAGCTGCCGTCTGCCCCACTTCTTCCTTGTTAATCCCGTTAACGACCACCTGGTCACCTTTTACCGTGACCGTTGTATCGCCAAGTATGGAAGCTTTTCTCGGTTTCTTTTCACCAAGGAAATTCCCGATAATAACATCCTTACCTTCGGTTTTTAACTGGATGGGGAAGTGGGCATAAACCACTTTCATCGTATACTCGTATCCCCCGGTCACACCTGTAACCATATTTTTTATATGGGAAGTAAACGTACCGACAATAGCAAGCTGTTCCCTTCTCGGGACTTCCGCTTCAACTACAACCTCTGAGCCGGTTTTATCAATTCTGACACCGGGATACCACAGTTTTCTCTGCAGCTGTCCACGGTCACCTGACACCGAGACAACATAATCGTCGATAATGACGTTCACACCATCCGGGATTTCAATAGTTTTCTTATTTTCTGCCATGACCATCACCTAATAAACATACGCCAGTAACTGCCCGCCAAGACCGTTTTCACGGGCTTCGTAATGTGTCATGACACCTTTTGGAGTCGTCAGGATAATTGAACCAAAGTCATGAGCGGGAAGGTACCTCTTTTCCCATTTTTCAAATTCGGTTGTCTTTACAGCCTGGCGTGGTTTAATCACTCCGCATTTGTTTATTTTCCCAACAAGTTCTATCCTGAACTCTCCGGCTTTACCGTCTTCAACAAATTCGAACTCACCAATATATCCCCTGTCCTTCATTATTCCAAGAACACTTCCTATAAGCCTTGAGGCGGGTTTGGTGGAACATTCGGATTTTCCAACACTTTCTGCATTTTTTATTGTTGATAATGCGTCTGCCAATGGATCTAATAACATTAATATCACCTACTTAAATTTCGCAAATCCCATCTCATGGGCAATTTCACGGAAGCACTGCCTGCAGAGGTATAAATCGTATTTTCGAACCAAAGCCTGTTGCCTGCCGCAGCGTTTACAGGCATTGGCACCTCTTCCGAATTTCTTATTGCTTTTTTCCATCTAAATTACCTCCGCACCTAATTTCTCTTTAACAAAAGAAATTGCATCTTCCTTTGTCAGCCTGTGTTTTTGCGGTATTTTGTGGTTTTCTACACTCCGGCGAACTACCCGGTATCCTGCCCTTTTAAGTGCCACGTTAATATCCATGCCATATATACCGATTGTCGGGTCGTATTTCATGCCAGGGTAATCCGTATGTTCCTCAATGCCGAAAGAAAAATTCCCGTTGTTATCGAATTGTGACTCCGTGAGTTTATTTTCGATGATATTCAGGGAAAGCTTGAGGAAATCGAGCGCACGGCTTCCTCTCAGCGTTACTTTGCACCCGATTGGCTCGTATTTCTTTATTGAAAAAGCAGGAATGGTACTTTTTGCCAGGGTCCTGACCGTCTTCTGCTTAACAATCGACTCAAGCAATGCCTCTGCTTTTGCCAGACGGTCACCGCTTTCACCAACACCAATGTGAACCGTGATTTTTTCAATGGAAGGTTGTCTCATCGGATTCATTTAACCACCCTGATTTCAGGTGTTGATTCACCTATAACAAATACGTAATCAGCAATGGTCTCAAATTCCCTGTCATTTGACATCCCGATCATGTTCTTGCCCGAACCCGCAACTTTACGGATATGCTTTATTGTCCCGATTTCACCGGAATGTTTACCGCCTACAATCATGGCAAGATTCCCTGCCGTGCGTTGTATGTGCCTGGTTATCTTCTTGTCGGGCGTGGACAGCATTACCGTATCAAAAGCCTTGTAATCGTTTGATGCTATAATGTTGCTGCCGTCATGGAGGTTAAGCTGCACTGCACCGTTTTTCACAATTGTCTTGTTGTTTATCCTGCATAATTTCAAAGCACCTGCATCTTCCTTCTGCAGTTTTAACCTGTTCCTGGAATCCAGCAGGACCCTGTAATGCTCATCAAAAGCAGGAATTGATATTATATCAAAAAGTCCTGTTATATATTTGTAATCCTTTCTTGCCACGCCGTCAACCAGGATGCTGCCGTCATGGATAATTTTCCTGGCTTCACGTGCGTTATTTGCGATTTTCAGCATATCCCTTACAACAAGAAGTAATGGAATTCCGGTTTCCATTGAATGGGAACCTGCATTTGCACCAACCACCCATTTATTCATCTTTTTTTGTATGGGCCATGATGTTGGAGCTGAAATTCTTTTTTGATGTCTTCCCATTTAATCACCTAAGCGCCGTTTATCTTCAGTTTTTAATTTCTTAATCATTACATTGGAAGGGTTTACCGGTCTTGGAACTTCAGTTCCGTCCGCTTTTGTTACAGCAACGCCATCAACAGCTATTGTCGTTTTCTTATAATCAACAGCCGCAACTTTTCCTTCAGTGCCCCTGTGTTTCCCGCGTAATACTTTAACAGTATCCCCCAATCTTACAGGAACAGTTTTCACGCCGTGTTTTTCCCTTAGTTCGGGACTCAGCATGGCGCCGAGGAATTTATGTCTCTGGTGATGTGGTGCCTGGTACCTGAATTTTCTCTGTTTTCTTGGTTGTGACGATTTTATCATAATACACCTACACTATTATTGATGCCGCCGATGCAATTTTCGTGAAACGTTCTGCCGCTTCCCTTGCAACCGGTCCTTTTATTTCCGTTCCCTTGGGGATACCATCGTCATCAACTATCACGCAGGCATTGTCCTCAAATGAAACCCGCAAACCGTCAGGACGCCTGAATTCCTTTTTCTGGCGGACAATGACTGCTTTCATGAGCTGTTTCCTCATATCAGGGGTTCCTTTCTTGACACTCACAACAAGCATATCACCAATACCACCGCGGGGATATCGGTTCTTGACACCACGGTATTTTAACACGGAAATAACTTCAACTACGCGAGCTCCTGTGTTATCAACACAGTCCATCCTTGCAGCCGAGTTAATGGCACGCGGGATTTTTGCTTTCATTCCCTGCATTATGCCACCTCAACAACAACATATGATTTTGTCTTGCTAAGCGGGCGGCATTCGGCAATCGTTACTTTATCGCCGTCTTTCGCATTTATGCACGGGGGATTATGTGCATGGATTTTTGACTGTCTTTTCTCGTACCGCTCGTATTTAGGTACACGTTTTTCGAATTTTCTCTGCACAACTACGGTTTTCTCCATTTTGTTGCTTACCACAACACCAGTTAAAACCTGTCCTCTCACGGGCAGTATTCCGTGGAACGGGCAATTCGGATCAGTGCATTCCTTTTCCGGTACCCGGACTTCCAGCCCAATATTACGCGTCATAATTAATACCTCATCTATTTCCTGAACTTCTTCTTGAATTTTGTCTGTATCCTGTTTTCGGGTTGTGAGAGCAATAATCTTCCATCAACTTTTATTTTTAACGGCAAGTAACGTTTACCGTCAATGGGTGGAATTGTGAATATAAAAGACGAACCTGATTTTGAAACCTGCTTTTCCCGTTCGCCGGTATCCACAGTAAACATATTCCTTGTTTCATCAATTACACGTCCCCCTATTCCGACAAGGAACGGGTTCGTGCTGTCGACTACTTCCGTATCAAGACCTATTAACTCATTGTGGATTATATTCTGCGGGGTTATTTTCATTAATCTGATAGCTCCTTCTGGATAGTTTTTATCCTTGCAATTGTCTTCCTGATCTCCCCGAGCATCCCGGGGTTTTCCGGAGCGCCACCTGCTGAAGCAATGGCACGTTCACGGATTAACTCGTGTTTGAGTTTTTCCAGTTCATCCAGCCGCTCGTTGGGGTTCATTTTCCTTATTTCATCAACGCGAAGTATTGCCATTAGCTTTCATCCTCCGTCTTGTGAACACGGGATGCCGGATGCCAGTAATTAAATTCCGGATGTTTGTGTTCCAGGACATCGCCCTGCATCCTTTCCTCAACTTCTGGTTCATGGGCTGCTTCTGCCGGAGTTTCAATTCCGGGTTTTTCTTCTTCAGCTTCTGCCTGAACTACGGGTTCCATGGCTCTAACTACTTCAGCTGCCGCTTCTACATTTGTACCGGCTTCGGGTTTTACAGCTTCTGCAGTAACCTTTTCAGGTCCGGTTTCAACCTGGCCTGATGTTACAATTTCCTCAATTCCTTCAGGTTGCTTTACCGCAGCAGCTTCTTCTGAAACAGCTGGTTTTACAAGGCTGAACCTTCCCGGGAGATTGGATACTGGCGGAACTATCCTCACCCTGCATCCGATTACACCTAATTTCTTAATCGCAATTGCAAACCCGTTATCCACAAGCTCAATTGCAGGATTGCCTGCATGGAGCATATTACCTGCCACGAACTTCTCTGTCCTGTTCCTTGGGCCTGTGAGTTTCCCTGCAATATCAATCTCACACCCCAGTGCACCGGACTCCATTATTCTCCTTAGCATGTTATGTCCTGCTTTCCTGAAATAAAGTCCTCGTTCAATAGCTCCTGCAAGCCTTGATGCCATCATCTTGGCATTCAATTCCGGAACTTTTACTTCCTGGACATCAATCTGTGGGTTATCTATCTTGAATTTGTGTTCAAGGTCCCGGGTTAGCTTGTGTATTGTCTTGCCCCCTTTCCCGATAATCATACCTGGTTTTTCTGCAAATATCGTAACCTGCGTTCCCATGGGGGTCCTGTTAATGTTCATGCCGCCATAGCCTGCACGGTCAAGTTGTTTTGCGAAAAACTCCGCAATCTGTGCTCGTTCAAGACCTATCCTGACAAATTTTCTTTCAACGCCCATTATTGTGCCTCCAGTATCATCTCAACGCTTACAGTTTCACCTTTTTTCGGTGTAGCCCTGCCCTGCGCCCTTGGAAATATACCCCTGAAGGTATGTCCTTTCTTTGTGGAAATATGTGATATTCTCATTTTATCGGGGTCAAGTCCCTGATAAACGGCATTCCCTTGTGCGTTTTCCAGTACCCTGAGAAACTGTATTGCAGCCTTCCGGGGATATCTGCCAGCGCACATTCCTTTCCTGTGCGCTACATCGCGATTGAATCTTTTGAATGGAACTGCCTGTTTCAACAGGGAAACATCCGTGAGGTACTCTTTTGCATCATTTAGTTTCATGCCCTTTATAGTACGTGAGATCTCATGGGCATGTTTTCTTGAAATATGAAGTTCCCTGCCCATAGCCTTTGAGGTATTTTCCGTACCAGGAGTAACTGAGTATTTTAATTTCATAGTATCACTTCAACGGTACGAATTTACTTGATTTCGTAGATCCAACACCTGCCGCACCATGGGAAACCCTGCTGCGGGTCAGGGCATATTCTCCCAGGAAATGGCCAAGCATTTCGGGCATAATTTCCACAGAAACAAATTCCTTGCCATTGTGGACACCCATTTTCAATCCTACCATTCCGGGTACAACTATCATGTCACGCAGGTGTGTCTTTATATTCTCGTTCTTGTTCCGTACCTTGTTCAATAACTTCTTGTGTTCTTCTGATAAACCTCGTTTTATTGTCCGGCGCTGCCTTGAAGGAACAAGTCCTGCGAATTCATCAAGGCTCAATTTCTGGAGATCTGCCAGGTTATTTCCCCTGTATGTAAATTCTCCTTTCCTTTTGGGTAATTTTGATGATGTTTTCTTTGCCATATTATCTCACCTCTTCCCCATCCTTCTTGCAGCAATGGAACCCACTTTCTGTCCTGGCGGGGCACCTCTGGACACTGTTTTAGGTTTACCGGGATGCTGCCATCCGCCGCCGCCGAACGGGTGGTCTACAACGTTCATTGCAACGCCACGGACCCTTGGCCATTTTCTTGCCCTGACCGCCATCCTGTGGAATTTCTTGCCTGCTTTTACAAACGGTTTTTCGGTACGTCCGCCGCCTGCAACCACACCAATGACAGCCCTGCATCCGGGATTTAGCCGTTTCATCGCCCCGCTTGGCATCTGGACTACTGTCTTTTTTGCATCATGTGCTATAAGAATCCCGTACATCCCTGATGCCCTGGCGAATTTCCCGCCGTCGCCCGGCTGCCCCTCTATATTGCAGATTGGCATGCCTTCAGGAATCTCAGCAAGGCTCAGTGTGTTTCCAGGTTCCACGGGCGCTGAAATCCCGCACTGGATTACCTGTCCGACTTCAATACCCTCGGGGATCAGCATTAACCTCTCTTCCCCGTTACTGAATGATATCCTGCCAATGGGTGCGGACCTTGCAGGGTCATGTACAATTTCACGGACAGTACCTGTAACGAGCTCGTCCCGTTCCTTGAGATGTTCAAGATTTGCCTTGAATTTATGAGATGGTGCCTTGTATGTCGGGGAACCTTTTCCCCTGCTCTGAGCAATAATTCTTTTTCCCATAATATCACCCTAAAATATTCCTAACCTCGAAGCCAATTCCGTGGCGGTGTTAGCCCCTTCAAAAACCACGATTGCTTTCTTTTTTCCTTTGGACGTTATCATTGTATTCACTGTCAGCACTTTCACGCCATAGAGCTTTTCAAGCTCTGTCTTCACTCTGTCCTTTGTATCATTTATACCCACGATGAACTGGAGTGAATTATTCATTTCTGCCTGGATGGTTGCTTTCTCTGTAACGAAAGGATGTGATATCATTGTAATGCCTCCTCGAGTCTTGCTACCGCTGATTCGGTGAAAATCGTTAAACGCCCCGCGTGTGTACCTGGTGCCAGCAGTTCGGTATTAAGCCGATCGTATGTAACTATGTCAACACCGGGAATATTGCGTGCTGCCTTTTCAATCCCATTATCCTCGCAAGTAACGATCAATACACTCTTGTGTTTCTTGTATTTCCTGCCGCGAAGCTTTCCTTTCCCTGCCCTGATTGTCCGGGTTCGAGCTCTCTGGATATCAGAAGAAAGGTTGGCAGCTTCCATGAAAGAAACCACTTCCTTTGTTCTGGCAATCGATGACAGGTCATCTACCACAACAAGTGGCAAGCCGGCTGAGAAAATATGTCCCCTGTTTGCAACAAGGTGGGGATTTGCGGTAGCGGAAATCGCCGATTTGATGGCTTTCCTGCGTTCTTTATTGTTCACCTTCTCCGTCCTGTCTTTTTCAGGTTTTGGAGGATGAGCTTGCCTGCCCTTTACTGCCTGCGGTACTCTTGCTGCGCGCCTGCCGTCCATTAGCCTCGGCACTCTTGCAACAGCACGTCCTGGCCCCCAGTTTTCTGCTGAGGTATTCATTCCTGCCATAAAATGTGGGCCATAGGGCTGCTGGCGGTTTGCCTGTGCAGCCAGCACTGCTTTTTTGATAAGGTCAGGGCGGTAATCCTCATCGAATAAAGTAGAAGAGATTGTTTTTGTTGAATTTCCTGATAGGTCGATTACTTTTATATCCATGAGAATCACCCTTGCTTGGATTGCAGGCTTAAATAGCTTATCTCCGGAACCGATACTCGCTGTTCCTTTGGTCTGATTGCTGGTCTGATTCGCACCAGCCTTTTTACAGGACCGGGTACGCTTCCCTTTATGATTATATAATTGTTCCTGACAATGCCGTAGTTCAGGAAACCGCCAGCAGGTGTAACAGATTCGCCGTTTTCACCTATTTGCATAACCTTCTTGTTGAATTCTGTTCTCTGGTGGTATCCCGTCTGTCCCAGCTGCGGCACTCTCCAGCTTACGTGGTGCGGCTTCCAGGGGCCGAGGTTTCCTACCTGCCTCTTGCTGCCCTGCCTTGAGTGCTTGCCTTTCCCGAGCTGTATCCCCCAGCGTTTTACAGGACCCTGTGTCCCTTTTCCTGTTGTTACTGCAATAACGTCCACAATATCACCGTCTTTGAAAACATCGCCTATTTCAACTGTTTTCCCGAGAACTGTCCTGGCGTACTCGAACTGTTCTACCAGATTACTGCCTCCAATTTTGTTTTCCATGAGCTCGGGTTTTTTCCTGGGGATGCCCGGAACTTTTTCAGGTAATGTGTATGTTATTACTTTCAAATCCCTGGCAACGCCGTCGTTGATTAACTGCTCGATTTTCGAAAGTGCACCCTGAAGGTCATGCTTCTTCGGAAGAGTCAGTGCGCGGTCAAGTTCTCTGTCAAGGTCATCAGTCCATGCTTCAGCGATTGCATTTGCCCCGTAAGGACTATCATCATAAACGCGTATGGCTGCAACCTTCAGGGGCGGAGTTTCCAGGATTGTAACCGGTACTGAAATTACCATTTCCGATGTTAAACTATGAGGAGTATTGTCCGTCATCATCACGTGTGTCATTCCGGCTTTGTAACCTGCAAACCCTAACAGCCCGGGTTCTGCCTGTTTTGGCCAGGCTCTTACACGCGGCGTTTCGCTTTTTACTCTTTTACGCGGGCTGTATGCAAGTGACCCGCGCCTTGGTCTGTGTGTCTCTGACATTATGTCCTCCTTAATTGATGAAATCTAATATTAATGCGGGAGTACTTTTTACAAGTTGCAAACCCTGTGTTTGCAATGTGGTCTTCTCAAAAGGATTCTGACTTACAAGCATTTACGGGCTTGCGATTGCCGCATTGGCCCTTGCTGTTCATCAAATCCGACTAAATCGACTTCAACTTGCGTTTTATATACGCATCGCAATTCGCTCTAAATGAGCTTGGAGTATATAAATGCTTTGGGCGTGAAGTCTTGCACGATGCCCATAGCATCATGATTCGTTTGGATTTTATATAAACATAATTAAACAATATCCACATGAGGACTCTTTATTATCTCCTGGTTTGGAAAAACCCGAAGACAAAGAGAAAAACAACCTATATCGAAACATTCTTTTCAAACAAACCAGTTTCGAGATATGAAAACGAAACAACGAAATTAAAACTAACTCAAAACGAACGCAGATTTGTTGTCTGGTAACGAACTCACGACGGCCAGAGCCAGCATGAGTTCGTTATTGGTTTTTAATCTTTCGTATTAAGTTTGCTTTTGGCTCAATAACTTACTGTTTACTTCTGCGAATCATGAATATCAAACTAAATACTCCTATCCCGGTGAGTGCTATTGTGGATAACTCAGGGACCGGGGGTGGCGGTCGGAGATCAGTTGAACTGGATAGGCTGCTTTGAGAACCAGGATTGCCACCTGAACCACCGCGAACTATACATGGCGGCACCTGTAATGTCAACTTCTCTTCGTTGCTGGAGAGATTTATAGAAGAAACCCCGTATAGAAGGGGGAGGTCAATCCTCTTTATCTGGTCCGGCTGTAAATCTATTGTTGTGCTAAATGGATAACCAATGCTAATTGATATATTACCCTTATCAAGATTGCTTATCCGCAGGTCGATAACCTGCTCATAATCGGTTAAATTAGTACAGGTCAGGACCTCTCCGGAGAATTTCAACCCGGTTACCTCGTATTCTGTCAGAACCTGTGCTCCTGTGGTCTGAGGTATTGAAAGATCTGCATCAGCAGGGTTTTCAATTATTTGTTCATCATCATTAATGCTATTGAGGCTTGTACTCACTATCGTAATACCGAAAACAAGCAAAGAAAGTGAGACCAGTATTATTACAAATAATTTTCGATTATCCATATTTATTAATACTCTTTCATGCTATATAAATATTATTCTAAGAAATATATATTATCATTATTATTATCCTAATTATCATAATGTTTAATAAGATTCCATATAAAATATGTGCTACTTTCTCATCTTTGAAAAGTATGCAAGCATACGCAAACAGTATCCAATACATATTATGTCAAAATCATAAAAAACAATATCTGTAGATGTATACTATCAAACCTTGACGATGTTTTCCAACGGTATTTCGATGCTATAGCGAAGGGCATTACTTGAGTAAATAAGTATTTAATAAAGCATCAACCTTTGATTATTAATGATTGACCTGGTATCTCAGTCATTTGCCAATACGGACGTCAACATCGATTTTTTACAGAAATTAGCCCTTGCCACACTCATCGGTATTCTTATAGGAGTTGAGCGTGAACACAGGCGCACCGAATCCGTCGAGTTAATAGCAGGTGTTCGGTCGTTTACCATTTCCTGCATTTCGGGCATGCTCTCGTCATACCTTGCCCAGTCCATACATATCGGTATCCTGGTTGTCACCCTTTTATTTTTTGCCATGATTTCAATCCTTTTCATATACGTGAAAAACGTGGTAATGAAACAGCCGGGGATAACAGGACCGATTGCTCTTTACTGCACGTTCCTGCTTGGAATCCTCATATCCTATGACTATTACCTTCTTTCTGTTGCGGGTGCAGTGATATTAACCCTTCTTCTTGCTGAAAAACAACCCCTTCATTCCTTTGCCACGAATCTCACGGATGATGAAATACTGAGTGCTGTCAGGTTCATGGCAGTTGTCTTCATTCTCTTTCCCATAACCCCTGATGAGTTGTTCATGGGCGTGCTCAATCCGAGATGGGTTCTTCTCATTGTTATATTCGTCTCGACTATCAGTTTCATAAGTTTTGTCATAATGAAGCGGGTGGGAACAGGGCGCGGTATCTTCCTGTCCGGGCTTCTTGGAGGACTGGTAAACAGCGAGGCTACAACAGGTGCGCTTGCATCAATGGCAAGGAAAAAAACCAAACTCATTGAGCCTGGTTATGTCGGCATCATACTTGCAAACGCTTCCATGCTTATAAGGAACCTTGTAATTGCATTTATCGTTGACCCTTCAGGGCGTGTCCTCTTGCTGATGGCACCGCCCCAGGCTGCCATTACACTGTTTGCCGTTGCCACGGTAATAAGATCAAGAAAGGATGCTGCTACTGATGAGGAAATTAACCTGCAATCGCCTTTCAGCCTGTCCCCGGCAATAAGGTTCGCATTCGGTTTTGCAGGATTGTCCATATTCCTGAGATTTCTAAGCGCATGGGCTGGAATTGCAGGTGTTTATGCAGCCGCGCTCGGTGGTTTCATCAGCAGTGCTGTCGTAACGGCATCTGTGACAGCACTTGCAGTAAGCGGCATTGTTCCGTACAGCACGGCAGCGCTTACAGCTGTTCTTGCAAGTATCATAAGTACTGGCACGAAAATTATGCTTGTCAGGTGGTCAGGTCCCCCGAAACTTGTTCAACTGGTAAACAGGGCATTTATCCGTTTTATCATCGTTGGAGTTGTTGTTGTGATTATCTGGGGGATATTCATAACCTAAATTTATTAATCAGGAAAACAATGATTGTACATGCTGGAAAATATAAGTACTACTGACCTTTTAATTATTTCGGGTGCGGTGGTTTTTCTTTATATCCTGATGTATCCGCAGTTCCAGATGCGCTCAGCCCGCAGGAGAAGGATTGGAAGTATCCGGGCAATGGAGGAAAAATGGGGAACTAAAGTACTTACAATGATACACCGCAAAGAAGCAATTTCCATGTTCGGAGTGCCGGTGTACCAGTATATCGATATCGAGGATGCGGAAGAAATCCTGCGCGGAATAAGGGAGGCAAAAGAAAAACCTATTGACCTTATTATCCACACCCCTGGAGGGCATCTCCACGCTTCCATCCAGATAGCAAGGGCGCTTAAGAACCACACGGCGAAAACCCGTGTTTTTGTCCCGCACTATTCCATGTCAGGCGGGACACTCATCGCCCTTGGCGCTGATGAGATTATTATGGATAAGGCTGCCTCCCTCGGACCTGTTGACCCGCAAATCGGTGACCTGCTGCGCGGCGTGTTCCCCGCACCTTCATGGCTTCATGTTGCTAGGAAAAAGGGGCTGGAAGCGGATGATGTTACCCTTATGATGGGTGACATTTCCGAAAAGGCGCTGAATTTCACAAGGGATGTACTGAACGAGCTTCTGGACGGCAAGTTTGATGACAGGAAAAAGCAGGAACAGGTTGTTGATAAACTCTCGGGTGGTGAGATGATTCATGCCCATCTCATATCAGCAGAAGATGCAAAAAAGCTCGGACTTCCTGTTTCCACAGAATTGCCGCCTGAAATCCACGAGTTCATGAAGAATTACAGGGCAATAAGACCGAATGTGGAATACGTAACGCAGGGGTAACTGCGGGCACCCGGCCTGTCTTTCAGGATCATCCCGCATCATAAAAATTGACATCGGGATATCCAGCGGCTCAAACCCCGCAATAACCTGCAGGATATTGTATTTCCCGGAAATGGGAATGTACGGCGACATCCCGATAATAGCTGAAACATGCCCCGGATTGATGAACATCGCAGGAGGCACAAGCCTGTGCAGGCACAATACGCTGAAATTTCCGGGCGGGCGGTTCATAATAACCTGTGCTGTCATGGGCGCTGTTGTCTCAAACCCGATACCCAGAAACACAATCTCCTTTCCAGGATTTCTTCCGTATATAATACACGAATAAACTAAAGGAATGGTAGCAAAACGCATACCTATAAAAAGTAAAATGATGTAAAGAACACCCATTATCATTACAAAACCGGCAGTTGTTCACCATGACCCAGGACATAATAACAAAAGTAAAAACCGCAAGTAAAGCCTCAATAGCACTGGCAAGCGTACCAGGCCCGGCAAAAGATGAAGCCCTGCGTGCGATGGCATCAGCGCTTGATGTGAACAGGGAAAAAATCATCTCAGCCAATAACAGGGATATAGAAGCAGGCGAAAAACTTGTCGAGCAGGGAAAACTCTCAAGCTCCCTCTTAAAACGCCTGAAAGTGGATGATATAAAGCTCAATGCGATGATTGCAGGCATCAACGATGTCCTGAAATTTGAAGACCCCGTGGGTAAAACCATCTCAGCACTTGAACTGGACTCAGGTCTTGAACTATATCAGGTAAGCTGCCCGATCGGGTTAATCGGCGTTATTTTCGAATCCCGTCCTGACGTTGTTCCCCAGATAATGGCATTGTGCCTGAAAAGCGGAAATTCCACAATATTCAAGGGTGGAAGCGAGGCAGCCCATTCCAACAGGGCGATATTCGACATTCTCGCAGATGCCATTGAAAACACCCCTGAATTGCCAGAAGGCGCATTTGCCCTCATGGAAACAAGGGAAGAGGTTAACGAGATATTAAAACTTGATGAATACATCAGCCTCATAATTCCCCGCGGCTCAAACGAGTTCGTGAAATACATCCAGGACAATACACGTATTCCTGTGCTCGGGCACGCTGACGGCATCTGCCATGTATATGTGGACAGTGCTGCTGATTTATCAAAAGCCATTGATGTATGCTATGATTCGAAAGTACAGTATGCCGCAGTCTGCAATGCCATGGAAACAATGCTTGTCCACAGGGATATTGCAGGCGAATTCCTGCCAGAAATCGGGCAAAAATACAACGATGCAGGCGTTGAGCTTCGCTGCTGTGACCGCTCCTTTGAAATCCTGAAAAAAATGGGTTTCTTAAAAGCCGTGCTTCGTGCAACGGAAGAGGACTGGAAGACAGAGTATAACGATTTAATCCTTTCAATAAAGATTATGGATTCACTGGATGAGGCAATCGAGCACATCAATAAATACGGCTCACACCACACGGATGCCATTGTCACGGAAAACAGGGATTCGGCTTCAAAATTCATTAATTTCGTGGATTCTTCAAGTGTTATGTGGAACGCATCCACGCGGTTTGCGGACGGTTTCAGGTACGGGAAAGGGGCGGAAGTCGGAATCAGCACAAACAAGATACATGCGCGCGGTCCTGTGGGTATGGAAGGACTGCTGATTTACAAGTATGTCATTCTTGGAAGCGGGAACAAAGTGGCGGATTATGCCGGAGAAAACCCCAGACCATTTACCCATAAGAAACTTAATTACAGCCTTGCTGGCAGGATGAGGATGGACGGCGCAAAATAATGGAGTCAGCAGTTTCGGTTAACAGGAAAGAACTTTTCCGGGACGTCAAACGGATTGTCCTGAAAATAGGAACATCATCCCTTTCTAACGAGGACGGGAGTTTTAACAGTAAGTTAACAGGGGATATAGCGCGCCAGGTTGCAAAACTCAGGGAACAGGGTAAGGAAGTGATTATCGTAAGTTCAGGCGCTATCGGGATTGGCATCGAGCAGCTTGGCATGAAACAGCGCCCGCGCGAAATCCCGCTGCGGCAGGCTGCTGCTGCTGTCGGGCAGACAATACTTATGCGTGAGTGGCGTACAGCATTTGAAAAATACGGCATAAAAGTCGCACAGATTCTCCTGACCTATGAATATTTCTC
Organism: Candidatus Methanoperedentaceae archaeon; assembly: GCA_014859785.1. Classification (GTDB taxonomy): domain Archaea; phylum Halobacteriota; class Methanosarcinia; order Methanosarcinales; family Methanoperedenaceae; genus Methanoperedens_A. The sequence continues at coordinate 15,893 of JACUTP010000016.1, forward strand.
AAACAGGATGACCTACCTTAATCTCAGGAACAGTATCGCAGAACTCCTGGATTTCGGCGTTATTCCGGTAATTAATGAAAACGACCCTGTTTGCGTTCATGAGATAGAAGCAACATTCGGTGATAATGACAAGCTCTCAGCAATGGTGGCAAGCAAAGTCGAGGCTGGACTTCTGGTTATGCTGTCAGATATTGACGGGCTTTATGACAGGAACCCGAAGAGGCACGGGGATGCAAAACTTATCAGCACGATTCATGAAATTACGCCTGAAATCGAGCACTTCGGCGGCAGTCCCACAAGTACCAAAGGCGTGGGCGGTATGAAGACAAAGATAGAGGCTGCAAAGATAGCATGTATGGCAGGCTGCCACATGGTTATTGCAAACAGCGCAGAAGAAGACTGTGTAATGAAAGTTGTCGGCGGGGATGAACTTGGCACATTGTTCCTTGCAAAGGACGGGAAGTATAAAAACAGGACGCGGTGGATAATCCTGTCAAAATCGTCAGGGAAAATCACAGTGGATAAAGGCGCAGAAGAAGCTGTCCGGAAAAGCAGGGGACTTTTACCGTCAGGTATCCTTGAGGTTGAGGGGATATTCGACCGCGGGGACATTGTCGGGATTGAAAGCGATGGCACGGTTTTTGCCAAAGGCATAACTGATTATACATCTTCCGAGTTAAATAAAATCAAGGGGAAGCATTCTGATAAGATTGAGGAGATGCTGGGTTACAAGAACTACGATGAAGTTATCAGGAAGGGGAATACGGGGCTGTTGTAACTCTGTTACAACAGGTTTAGACTATTCAGCTTTTCTTTTACATTTACAAGAGCATCTTCACAATCCGATGTTGATTTTCCGCCCGTAATAACAATTTTTCCTGAACCAAATAACAATATAACAACCTTCGGGATATCCATTCTGTAAACAAGTCCCGGAAACTGCTCAGGTTCATATTCAATATTCTCCATTCCGAATCCTAAAGCCAAGGCATTGAGATTCAATCCACTGCCAAGATCCGCAGATGCCACAATATTCTGTATTATAACTTCACTATTACTATCTATCTCCTCACCCATCCCAGTGAGAGTTTGTTTAATCTTATCACTGGCTTGTCTGGCATTTTCAATTGATTTACAACCAGTACACACAACTTTTCCGGAATTAAATAACAAAAAAACCGCTTTTGGATCGGTTATCCTGTATACAAGTCCCGGAAATCGGGACTTGTCATATTCTGCTTTTTCAAGTTTCGGTTTTATATCATTCAGGTCAAACCGGTCAGATAATTTTGTTGTGGAAACAACATTTTCAATTTTAAAGCTATTGGGTTTCATTTGACTTCCTTTTTGTAAGGAGTATTTTGATTGAATAACGATAACCATTTTGAGATACATTTAAGGTTGACAAAACCTCCCTTTGGAGACCAGCGCAAGTTTTATGGTTACAAACAAGGAACATGCTTTTAATCTTTATGTAATTCCAAATATTTGCATAATTATTCGGATTTGTGAAAAACAATATAATGAAAAACAAAAAACGCTCATTTGAAGGACTGTTGCATTACTGCTCGGTTTCTCGATATAATCCCAGGTTATTGTGCCTTGGTACATTTATCCTGTTACTTATGACCGGTTCAGGATACCTGTTATTTGAAAACCAGAATCTATAGGACAGGCTTGAATACGTAACCCCTGAAGTTGATATAATGGATGTTGAGGTTCCTGACCCGATTATTAAATATGCCCCTCTTCTGGTAACTGTTGATGACCCTGGATTAAAAGAGTTTGCTGAGTCCATGAAAAGCCCTGAGGAAATTTACCTGTTTGTCAGGGATAATATTGAATACTCTGAACAATACAACAAACAAAGACTGGCTGTGCAGGTACTTGAAAACAGGCAGGGGGATTGCCTCGGGGAAGCGGATTTACTTGCAGCACTTTTAATTGCAAAGGGATATTCAACCGATGATGTCGTTGTAACTATGGGGCATGTAAACGTAATGGGAGAAAACCGCCACCATGCATGGGTTGAGTTTAATAATAACGGTATATGGATGGTGCTGGACGCAACCTCGTATCTTGGGAATTATGAATTTATAGTTAAGAACCTAATCTTTAATACTTATTCGCCCTCCGCTTTGCGCTCTTTGCGTGCTTTGCGGTGTTTGATTTTATTCACCGCAGAGGGCGCTAAGGACGCAAAGATAAGTTCGAAACCTTCAGTTTTCAACTATAATACATGGGACAGGGAATCGTATTATAACAATTTTTATTTAGTACCTTATGCCAGATTTAATAATGAGTATGTGAATATAATTCTGGCTAAACATCCCCCATCAAATTCAAAACATTAATGATAAACCTTCAAATCCATAGAGGGCGGCATAAGTCTATAATTAACACACATTACCTGGTGTCAAAAGAAACAGGCTTAAAATGAACTGTTAATTTCTGTTTATTCTTTTATTTTCCCTGGACATGCTTTATAATATGCCCTGTTTCCGGCAGTATGAGTTCAAGTGCGAGCTTGACAGCATTCGGTGAACCCGGAAGGCAGAAAATAACTTTCCCGCGTGCAACACCTGCAA
>JACUTP010000202.1 GCA_014859785.1 Candidatus Methanoperedentaceae archaeon
CTTCCATTGAGATCACCTCAAAACCTCCTGCAATTAATGAGGAGTATTTTAGTAATTTAGGCGGGTCAATTTTAAGTGGGAATCTTCATATGTTAATGGATTCCTGAACCAGCTAACTTCAAAAGACCTGTTCTTCCTTCCGGATCAGGAAGCGCATGTTATCGGGTTCAAAAAGAAAAGATTATTTGCCTGAACGAAAGGAGACTGATTCACTATGGGCAGGAAAAAGAAACTGAAAAAAGGCATCGATAGCCTTGACAAACAAAATGGAATACATGCAGGAAAAATTGAAGAGGAAAAAAGAAAACCGCATCCAAATAAAGAGCGGATAGCCTATTGGGAGGATGAGCGGGGAAAGTTCATAAGGGACATTGAAAAAAAGAAAAAGCAGATCGATAGGAAAAAGGGGAAGTGATCACTTTTCTTCCTGTTCCAGCTTCTCTACCAGCATATCCGTCAGTTCATCATAGGCATCTTTTATGTACTGATCTACTGAATTCACAAGTTCTTTAAGCGTGCTTTTGCTCATTCTCTTGAATTCTTCTGGCACATCAGCTTCACTCAGATCTATCGGGAGATCGCGCGCCTTCCTGTATAAATCAAAGAGGTGCTCAAAATCACCTTTATAGTATTTTTTGAAATTTTCTGCAAGCTTCGGTGCTTTGCTGTCATAAATCCTCTTAATTTCATACACACGCCTCAGGCGTATGACGGCAGAATAAAGAATAGTACTTTTAAACCCTCCGTCCAGTTCATATTTTCTTATTGCGCTTTTGAGCTGCTTAAGCTGTTTTATGCAACCCTTAAGTTCAACATGGAGAGCGATATCATTGACCTTCTTTCTGAGCAACTGCTTCTGAAGATCAGCGCCAATCAAAGGAACCCCCTCCCTGAGAACAGTTATCAGATACGATGGTTCCAGCTCAAGATGCTTCTTTACCCCCTTTAAAGTGAAGCTCTCCAGTTGTACATTGTATTTTTCCAGTTCAGGTCCAAGGTCCTTTTCTATTTTATCCTGGCTGATCAGCACCAGGTCATAATCAGAATCTTCCCTGTAATCACCCCTTACCCTGCTCCCGTGAAGGTATAGTCCCCTGACCGTATGCATGTATGGTTTCAGTGCATCAGCTACATGCTCCAGTACAGGATACTTTTTAATTGCCTCAACTAAGCCAGGTTGCTCATGTTCTTTTATTTCAAACCGCCTGCATCGAGGACAATACAACCCGACCTTCTCACTGCCGGGTGTAATGCTGCGCTTACCGTGCCTGATATATGCTGAGACCATTGTGGTGTCACAGCAGCGCGGACGCTTAAATTTGTAGTCGCCTCTTCTCATTGTTCGTTAAGCAATTGTCTTTCCATTACTTTTTTTACTTCTTCTTGGTTCCATACACAGATATAACCAATTTTTTCTTCTAAGATTTTATGAATTTTAGATTCAGTTCCTGCATGCAAATGCCCAATTAGCCCAATAATAGACCCTGTATACTCATGTGAACCATTTTCTAAAATAATGTTTCCTTGTTTCTCTTCGGAGGAACCTATGAAATCAACAAAATGTGCCTTTTCAGCTATGGTTCTATCTATCTGCATAATCTGACTTTTTACTTGTTCTCCAAATCTTTCAGTTATCACACATCCAGGTTTAAGCATTCTAATAATTGTGTTTTGAAGTTCTAATTGTTCACCAGTCTCAAAATGCGTTTCACCAACTATGGCGGCTATTGGGTTATCTCCATAGCGTTTAAACATATAACCGTCCTTCTTCATACTCACGACAAGGTTTTCTATTTCATCTACTAATTTTGGATTTATTGGTTCTCTCATCACCTGATTCTACGCTTTCAAAGTATAAAGTATATACACCTTGTGACATGGGGGTATTATTATAAGGATTCAAAGCTCTCAGGAATTAGAGAAAGGTAGACCTTATTCCAAGTGGAAAACCATGTGGGAAACCACATGAATTAGTATGGTTTTTAATAGTATATATAGCAGTAAATACAATATTAGTCTAAAGAATATTCTATTCCCTGTGTCAGAGGGTAGCAGGGACAGATTACAGGAGACTAAGAATGTCAAAGGCAATTGAAGGAAGTGATGGCTGCATAAGAACGGTGATTCCCAGCGATCTCTGTGATTCATATAACATTAAAGACGGAGATGAGATCCTGTTTTTTGTAAACGGAAAGGGGATTGATGCTGAGAAAGGCGACCTCATAATAAGTGTAGATCACCGGGGAGGTAAATCATAATGGGCGACTGGACTATTGTTATAGAGGGAACAGGACCGCAATAAGAATTTGCCCGAACTTTATTAAGAGGGGCTGCCACGAATCCCGCGGCTAATTTTGAATGGTTCCAAACCAACCGTTACACTCCCCATCCGCGGGCGTGAGAGCAGTTTAGGAATGTATGATCCGGGGATTTTGTTATGACCTCAAAGTCTGGGTCGATTGCTGCTCGGATGACACATTCGAAATTGCCCTCAGATGCCGCGTGTGTCAGAGGGCTATGCCAGGGTGAGCACAGAGGACCAGAACCCGCAGCTCAAGTTTGATGCCCTCCTGCGCAGCGGTCTTCCAAAAAAGGATATCTTTGTGGATATCGAGAGCGGCACAGTCACAGCAAGGCGGGAATACCAGAAGCTTTGTGATCTGATCCGCAAAGGCGCCGTGGATGAGGTGGATATCTACAGGCTTGACAGACTTGGGCGTAATCACTATGAGCTTGTTAATTTTTTCTGGCTGATAGAGCAGCACGAAGTTAATATCGTGAGTCTCACAGAACCTTACGTGGAACGCTGGAGAGATTCAAGCTGGGGTTTCCGAGAGCCACCTGGGACGCAATCGGTGAGGCGCGCTACGAGCAGCTGCTCAGGCTGAAGGAAAGGCAGAGGTTCATCCCACGCGGGTAGGGAACACACGGACAGCACACTCTATACTGTTTACGGTTCATCACCACGCCGGCTGATCGCGTTGGGGGGAACACGCATCAAAAGTGCTCCGATGGGGATTTGAACCCCAGTCGCGGGAGTGAGAGTCCCGCATGATT
>JACUTP010000203.1 GCA_014859785.1 Candidatus Methanoperedentaceae archaeon
CTTGAATTGTTATTTCCAAATCATTAAATATCGTGCTGTTCATTGTAAAGCTGCGATTGTGATGGCTTATGAGCGAATTAAATCTCACCATTAACGAAAAACGTGTTTTGCAGGCTATTGCCAAAAAAGACAAAATCCCACCTGAAGAACTCGCACAAACTTCAGGATTGAAAATCGAAGCAGCCATGCAGTCAGCATTCCTGCTGGCTGAGAAAAAGCTATCTAAAATATCTGAAGAAATATCTGATTACTACGAATTGACATCAGAAGGAGAAAAATACGCGAAGGAAGGATTACCCGAGCGACAAATTATGGAATATTTTGAGAAAAATTCAAAAAATGAATTTGATATTAGTTTATTAAAAAAAATATTTTATGAATATATTGAATTTGGAGTGTCCTGGTTATTAAAAAAGCGATGGGCGAAGATAGAAAAAGGGAAAATAATTTCATTAATACCTAAACCCAATAAAGGTGAAGATGAAAAATTTATTGAAGAACTTAATAAAAATAAACGAATTTATTGGATAAATGTGAGTGATCGTGATCGTGGTGTTGTCTACACTTTGGAGAAACGAAACCTAATAGAAAAATTCACCGAAAAAAAACGAACAGTTTCTATAACAGACAGAGGAATTGAACTAGTAAATAAAGGAATAACAATAAAAAAGGAAATCGCACAACTTACTCCAACAATAATAAAAAATTGGAAAAATTATAGTCCAGGCGATTATAGACCATATAACATCCACACACCCGTAAAACCGGTTTACGGCGCGAAAATACATCCCTACCAGCGCCTCATAAACGATATGCGCCGGATATTCCTTGACATGGGCTTCACTGAAATCAAAGGCGACATCGTACAGAGCTCATTCTGGAACTTCGATGCCCTCTTCCAGCCCCAGGACCATCCCGCACGCGAGATGCAGGACACCTTCCACCTTGATACCACATGCGACCTGCCAGGACAGTATGTCGCCACTGTAAAAAACATGCATGAAACAGGCGGGGATATCGGCTCAACCGGATGGGGTGGTATATGGAGCGAGGAAGTAGCACGCAAACAGGTGCTTCGAACCCACACAACAGCAGTCACCATAAAATACCTTGCAGAAAATCCTGACCCGCCTGTCAAAGCCTTCTGCATCGACCGCGCATACCGCCGCGAAGCAATAGACCCGACCCACACCCCGGAATTCGAGCAGCTTGAAGGCGTTGTCATGGACAGGGGTGTTAGCTTCAAGAACCTGCTCGCCCTCCTGACAGAGTTCTATCACCGCATGGGATTTGAGGAAGTCAGGTTCAGACCGGGATATTTCCCGTACACAGAGCCAAGCGTGGAGCCTGAAGTGTATATCGAAAGCATGGGACGATGGGTTGAACTTGGCGGCGCAGGTGTTTTCAGGAAAGAAGTCACATCTCCCCTCGGGATAAAATACCCCGTGCTTGCATGGGGTCTTGGCGTTAGCAGGGTTGCGATGCTTCGGCTTGGACTCAAAGACCTCAGGGAGCTGTACCAGAGCGATATCGACTGGCTAAGGAAAAGCCCGGTTTTATAGCTAATAATTTTAAACCTGGCTTTCAAATCATGGGTTGACAATCCCTTTAAATTCCGGGAAAACCATTAAAGCTTTAGTCATACACGGTAATTATAAAATAGTGAATTTCATTAAGCCAGTACTTCAGGTAGCCCTCGATGTTTTAGAAGCCGAGCGTGCCATCCAGATTGCAAAAGAAGCAGTTGAAGGCGGCGTGGACTGGCTCGAAGCCGGAACGCCGCTAATAAAAAGCGAGGGCATGGATGTTATCAGGAAGCTAAAAGCAGCATTTCCTGGTAAAACCATCCTTGCCGATATGAAAACAATGGACACAGGCGCCATAGAGGTTGAAATGGCAGCCAGGGCAGGAGCCGACATCATAATAATTCTTGGAGGGGCTGACAATTCCACAATACAGGATGCTGTCAGGTCTGCGCGCAAGTACGGTGTCAGGCTCATGGCAGATTTGATTTCAGTAAGCGACCCTGTAAAAAGGGCAGAAGAACTGGCAGTGCTGGGACTGGATTACATTAACATCCATGTGGGAATCGACCAGCAGATGGTCGGGGAAGACCCCATTAAAATCCTCAGAAACCTAGAAATCGATGTGCCGGTTGCTGTTGCAGGCGGCATTGATGCCGAAAGTGCGGCAAAAGCGGTTCTATCAGGAGCCAGTATCGTTATTGTCGGCGGCAATATCGTCCGCTCATCCTGTGTCACAGATTCGGCACGTGCAATCCGCCAGAGTATGGATGACCCAAAAATAAGCGTTAAACATGAAAAACCAATCGCTGAAAAAACCATCGAATTGCTGAAAAAAGTATCAACGCCAAACATTTCGGATGCCATGCACCGAAAAGGCGCAATGAGAAACATCAGTTCAATATTCCCTGGTTTGAAAATGGCAGGACGTGCCGTGACCGTCCAGACATTTGAGGGTGACTGGGCAAAAACTGTCGAAGCAATTGATATTGCGGTTGAGGGTGATGTCATTGTAATCTATAACGGAAGCCCGCACATTGCTCCGTGGGGCGAGCTTGCTTCCCTGAGCTGTGTCAATAAGGGTATTGCAGGCGTGGTGATTGACGGAGCAGTCAGGGATGTGGATGACATAAAACCATTGAACTTCCCTGTTTTTGCAACCTCAATAACGCCAAATGCCGGTGAGCCAAAGGGATTCGGCGAGATAAATGCAGAAATCCGGTGTGGCAGCCAGACCGTCTGTCCCGGCGACTTTATAGTGGGTGACGATAACGGTGTTGTGGTTGTACCGAAGGAGCGCGGTTACGAGATTGCACGGCGGGCGGTGGAAGTTGAGAAAACCGAGTGCAGGATACGGGATGAGATTAAACGCGGCAAAACACTTTCAGAGGTAATGTATCTTGAGAAATGGGAGAAGAAATAATTCATATACCTTATTGATTTATATGCATAAAGTCGCTTTTCTATAGCATCATAAACCCGTTGTTTTAGCCGTC
>JACUTP010000204.1 GCA_014859785.1 Candidatus Methanoperedentaceae archaeon
GGAGCGGGAATCCACGTATGCCGCAGGCATACGTGTCTGCGACCTCCAGAGGCGCGAACTCCAGAATACCCTTCTGGAGCGGGAATCCACGTATGCCGCAGGCATACGTGTCTGCGACCTCCAGAGGCGCAACTCTGGGTTCCATAACCTGCTTTTCCGCACATATCAGACCACTATAGAACCTGAGGGGATATCCCTGTGTACCGTTGTCCCGGAACCGATGTTACAATTGTTTGCTATCATCTTACCCGCCTTAACCATTACCCGGTTCCCAATCGTATTACCGTCACCCACCACGGTTCCCAGGAGGTCTGCATGATGTAATATCCCTTTCATTTCTACCAGGAGGTCAGAATCCGTTTCAGTTGAGAACTGGGGCGCAATGTTGTTGTGGGCGCCGATGATTGAACTGGATATGTAAGAGCCGCTTCCGATGCTCACATCGTATATGATAATGCTGTTCTGGATTTCAACAGATGAACCGATTGTGGTGTTATTACCGATTGACGTGGAAGGTAGAATCACGGCATTTGGTCCTATATCGCAATTCTTCCCTATGCTAACAGGTCCAACTATATAGCAGCCTGCCCTGATTAAACTGTTCTCCCCGACCACAACATTACCTTTTATCGTGGCGCCTTTTTCAACTGTGCCTTTTAGCTCCTTTTCCTGTCCCTCAAGCATAATAGCGTTGGCTTTCAGTAAATCCCACGAATGGACAGCATCTATCCACATGGAACTTGAAGTTACCAATCCGATACTTTTTCCTTTTTTTATCATTTGCTGTATTGTATCTGTTATGGCATATTCCCCTGATTCGGACAGGGGAGTTTTTTCTATCTCGTCAAAAATCCAATCCGGGAAGACGTATATCCCCGCATTTACAGTGTGGCTTACGACCTCCTTTGGTTTTTCCAGTATTTCCCTGACTATGCCGTTTTCTGAAATAATTACGCCATATCCGCTTGTGTCTTCCCTCTCAACTGCAAGCAGGGTTACATCGCCTTTTCTGCCTGAAAGCAGGTCTGATATTGTACCTGCACCGACTATGTTATCGCCATTGATTACAAGAAAATCACCTGCTACCAGTTCTTTTACCTGTTTTACCGCGTGGGCTGTCCCGAGCTGGATATCCTGATACGAGTAGCTGATTGTTACACCGAGGTCTTTCCCCTCGCCAAAGTAATCCATTATACGTTCTTTTTTGTACCCCACGACAAGGATTATTTCCTTGATACCGTTTTCAGCGAGTGCATTTATTATATGCTCAAGCAGTGGCTTGCCTGCTACCGGCAGCATCACCTTGGAGCGTGTCAGTGTAAGGGGACGGCAGCGCAGCCCTTCACCTGCCGCAAGAATTACAGCTTTCATAATCTATAAATAATGTTTTATCCAGTTTATTAGCTTAACGGAATGATTATTACAGCTAACATATCCTATTAAATAAAACCGGAAAGAAACAGGAGGTACAATATGAGAATATCTGTAATTGGAACAGGATACGTGGGCACAGTCAGCGCCGCATGTTTTGCCGAACTCGGGCACAGTGTTATTTGCGTGGATATTGATAAGAGTAAGATCGAGCAGATAAATGCCGGCATCCCCCCGATATATGAAGACGGGCTTTCGGAATTACTTGAAAAACATGCAGGCAAGAAACTGAGCGCGACATCCGATTATGACTTTGCCGTAAAAAATTCTGACGTATCGTTTATCTGCGTGGGAACACCGTCAGATCCTGACGGCAACATCGACCTTGGTATCGTAAGGGCTGCAAGTGCAAGTCTTGGGGATGCCATGAAATATAAAAACGATTACCATATTGTGGTGGTAAAAAGCACTGTTGTGCCAGAAACCACGGAAAAGGTGGTACTTCCTATTATTGAAGAACACTCAGGAAAACGTGCAGGAGAGTTCGGGATTGCCATGAATCCTGAGTTTTTGCGTGAAGGAAAAGCCATTTATGATTTCATGAACCCTGATAAGATAGTTGTGGGTTCACTTGATGAAAGCTCAGGCGACATCATAGCATCCCTTTATGATGAACTCAAATGTGGGGTCACACGGACAGATCCGCGCACAGCCGAGATGATAAAATACGTAAACAACTCCTTGCTTGCTACAAAAATCTCATTTTCAAACGAGATAGGCAACATATGCAAGAAGCTGGGAATAGACACTTATGAGGTAATGGCTGCCGTGGGGAAGGATTTCAGGATTGGAAAGCACTTCTTAAACGCGGGCGCAGGTTTTGGAGGTTCATGTTTCCCGAAGGATGTAAAAGCCCTTGTGGGTAAAGCCAGGCAGATTGGTTATGAGCCAGAACTCCTGAAATCCGTGATTGATGTTAACGAAAGACAGCCCGCCATGATGGTGAGGCTGCTTAAAGACAGGCTCGGTAACCTGGATGGCAAAAAGATAGCAGTTCTTGGGCTTGCATTCAAGAACGATACGGATGATATCAGGGAATCAAGGTCAATTCCTGTAATAAAAGAACTGCTTGATAACGGTGCTGAAATTTCCGCGTATGACCCGATGGCGAATGAGAATATGGCACGTATTTTCAAGAATATAGAATACCACATCACGACAGTTGATGCATTAAAGGGCGCTGATGCCTGTCTTGTCATGACAGAGTGGGATGAGTTTCGAAACCTTGGTAATGAATTTGGTGTCATGAAAAACAGGCTGGTAATAGACGGCAGGCATATGATAGCGAAGCGGGATGATATTGAATACGTTGGCTTATGCTGGTAAAAAAATATGATTTATGTATATGATTTATATATGCACATCACATTTATTCACAGGAAATCCAGAGTTGCAAGCCACCAGAGTTGCAAGCCACCAGAGTTGCGCCTCTGGAGGGCGCAGACACGTATGCCTGTGGCATACGTGGATTCCAACTCCAGAAGGAAGATTCTGGAGTTTTGCGGCACTGGAGAGCGTAACAGACCCAGAGTTGCGGCACTGGAGAGCGCAACGACGTATGGCAAGCGTGCCATACGTCATTAATT
>JACUTP010000205.1 GCA_014859785.1 Candidatus Methanoperedentaceae archaeon
TTTTGCGGGTTCACTTGCTGGTGTGCTGTATTCAATCATACTTGCATTTGTGTTATCCCGTATTGCGGATGCAGAGGAAATGGATTTAATAGCAAGGTTTGGCCAGGAATATATCAGGTATGGGAAAAAAGTCCCAAAACTCTTTCCTCATGCATGGTAGTACTCACTGGTGGCTTTCTCCTGTGTTGGTGAACCGCAGGGTTCCATACCAGGAATACCAATGGCATCAGCGCGGCACTGCCTGCACAGCCTGAACTGGGGCAGGATTTCCTCGGCAAGTGTCCTTGCCATTGTAAGCTCGTCACATTCAGGCGCCCTCTCGTCCTTGAGCCTGTGAAGCGGTATCAGGGGTATGATGTTCATAAGTATTGCACCGTTCTCTGCCGATTTTTTGGCAACCTCTTTAATCTGGTCAAAATTAATCTCAGGGATAAGAACAGTGTTGACCTTGACATTCAGCCCTGCCTCGCTTGCTTTTTTCACGCCGAGGAACTGGTTCTCGATAAGAATCTTCGCCCCTTCGACTCCCTTATACGTCCTGTCATGGTAGCGTATGAACGAATAAATTTTAGCGGCAACCTCGGGGTCAACCGCATTAATGGTAACAGTCACGCTTGTAACGCCAACCTCAACAAGCCGGTCAACATTTTCAGCAAGCAAAAGTCCGTTACTTGCCACGCATTTAATCAAATCCGGGTACTTTTCATGGACAAGCCGGAGTGTTTCGAATGTCTCTTCGTTTGCCAGTGCTTCACCCGGTCCTGCAATACCAACCACTTTCAGGTTTTCCATCTCCTTCACGTATCTGTCAACCCTGACAAGCGCTTCCTGCGGATTAAGGATACTTCCGGCAACACCGGGCCTGTGCTCGCATTTATCAATTTTGCGAATACAGTAGTTACACTGTATATTACAGCGCGGTGCCACAGGCAGGTGTATCCTTGCGGTCGTAAAATGCGCCTTCTCGTTATAACAGGGGTGAACACTCGTCAGGTGTGAGAATTTTGAGCCTATATTTCCCCAGCGTTCTTCTTTCATTTTATGCACCGTTCGTTATTATACGAATAACTCTATATGGGATAAACTATTTAGGTATTTTCCCAATTGTTTGTCTATCAGGCACTTTACATTATAAACCTGTTGCCATTATCTTTGTTTGACATTCGTTGAATGACATACCGGGCAGCGGAGGTTCTTCCCGAGCCCCTTGAATTCCTTGCCGCATTCATTACATACGTAATCACACAGTTCGGCATCACCTGATATGTCCACTTCGAACGCATCACCTACACTGCACATGCTTTACCTCATTTAACCATTACAAACATATCCTTTTCCACACCGCACGAAGGACACACCCAGTCGTCGGGAAGGTCTTCAAAAGCAGTCCCCGGCTGTACTGACGGCATGTCTCCTACTTCAGGGTCGTATATGTAACCGCAGACGGTACACTCGTATTTTATCATTCACTCACCTTTTCCGGTTTTATTTTTTATGACAATAAATGCCAGGTAAACACTTTTTATTAGATTAACCCTCATACCAACAACTTTAATTATTGTTGGTTAAATAATTATCGTTAAGGGAGATACCCATGACAAAAGTACAGCTTGTAGATAATGTTTACTGGGTTGGCGCAGTGGACTGGAACCTCAGGGATTTCCACGGCTACACAACCCCGCGCGGAGCGACGTATAATGCATACCTCATAATTGATGAGAAAATCGCACTTGTGGATACTGTAAAGCACGGTTTTGCCGGTGAAATGATTGAAAGGATACGGGAGATTGTTGACCCGTCAAAAATCGATTATGTTGTGTCAAACCATGTTGAAATGGACCATTCCGGCTCTCTCCCTGACATTATGGACATTGTCCCCAATGCCGAGGTTGTGGCTACTGAAAAAGGAGTTGAGGGGCTTAAGAGGCATTACGGGGGAAGCTGGTTTACAAGAACCGTAAAAACAGGGGATGAGTTATCCATCGGGAAAAAAACACTGTCATTTATCTCCACACCCATGCTTCACTGGCCGGATAATATGGTCACGTACCTGAAGGAAGACAGGGTACTGCTGTCAAACGATGCTTTCGGGCAGCATCTTGCATCATCGTCCAGGTTTGACGGTGATGTATGTGCGCTTATGGGGTACGAGTGTGATACCGTGATGGAGGAAGCTGCCAAGTATTATGCCAATATCCTGATGCCGTTCGGGAATATCATCCTGAAAAAACTCGAGGAAATCCAAAAACTCGGCATCAAAATAGATATCATTGCACCTTCCCACGGCATGATTTGGAGAAAACCCGATACTATTATCAATGCGTATCTTAACTGGGCAAAGGGTGTCACAAAGCAGAAGGTGCTTGTAATCTATGATACCATGTGGAACAGTACCGAGATGATGGCAAAGGAAATCCTGGAAGGAGTTGCTGGTTCTGGTGTAGATGTATCACTCCTTCACCTGCGAAAGAACGACTGGAGCGAAATTGTGAGGGAAGTGCTTGAAGCAAAAGCAATCATAATTGGTTCTCCCACTCTTAACAATGGCATGTTCCCCACAGTAGGCGGGTTTTTGACATATCTCACGGGACTGCATCCAAAAGATAAGATATGGGTTACATTTGGTTCTTACGGCTGGGCGGGCGGTGGCGTCAGGAAAATAAACGAGGTGTTGGTATCATCGGGGTATGAAGCTTCGGATTCCCTTGAGGTAAAGTTCAGACCTGATACGGAGGATTTTGAAAAGTGCTATGCCCTGGGACAGAAAATAGCTTCACTTGTTAAGAACGGATGAAGCGGTATGTTCCTGTTTCACCGAAGCTGCATAACCTGCGGTCTCAGATAATATAGCTGGTAGCGGCGGCACTCCTGCTTGAAATTTTCGCCTGCAAAGTCGCAGGGATGTAAATCGGCAGCTATGCATTTTTCTCCTGTACATAATTCGCAGTTTTCACATGCCATTTTTTGAACCTCTGAATTGAATAC